>NZ_JBKQQD010000529.1:0-3814 GCF_052144515.1 Mycobacterium sp.
ACCGGAGACCGCGACGATGACCTGCTGCTCGCGGTGCTCGAGGAGGTCATCTACGTGTTGGACACCGCTGGCGAGGCACCGGTCGATGTCGAACTGGAGGCCATACCCGGTGGCGTCGACGTCAAGTCGATGCGAGCACCCTGCCTCAAGTGGGCGCCGTGCCGAAGGCGGTGTCGTTCAACGAGCTTCACCTGTCGCATGGCCCGCGGGGGCTGGCGGTGCTCGGTAATCCTTGATGTGTGACTCGGCGGCGAGCTGCACAGTCGCGCCTGTCGCGTCGCAGGGCGCGGTTGCAGTCGCGCTAAGCGTGTTCGAGGGCGCGGATACCGCGCCTTGCGATCTCGCGGTAACGCGGCTCTGGGTCGCGCTTCGTGTCGCATGTTGAGTCGCGGTGGAGGCCGCGTTTCGAGCCCGACGTGCGGGTTTGTCGCCAACCGCGACCAGCGCGGTAGTGGCTACCGCGACCGCGAGATCGATGACCAAGGGCAAAACCGCCGCGAATGTGGTTGGGATCCCCGCTATCACCGCGAGGTCCCGAAGCGCGACAAAGCTGAGGACAAACGCGCTAACCGCGAGCGCTGTAGTCGCGGTGACTGATGCGCGGTAGACCGCGCCCGAGGCGTTCGCTTTCGCCAGGACCGCGATGCCATGGACCGCGCACAGGAGAACGGTGGGCGGGACCGCAGCGACGGCCGCAGCGAGCCACCGCGAACATCCTGGCGCGGTCAGCAGTGCGTGGGTGATGTTGCCCGCCAGACTCACCAGCGTCGTCCCCGCGAGCCAGACCCAGAAGAATCGGACGGCGCGCTGATGATGGCGAATCGTCAGCTCGGCGGCGGTCAGCGCGGTCTTCAATGTTGGTCCTTGATGCGGTCGGTCAGAATCTGGTGAATCGTCCCTCCGCCGGGCATCCTCACTGCCAACTCGGCGTCCGCACCGAGCGCCCGAAGATAGGCGATCAGCGTGGATACCAGAACGTCGGCTTGGTGTTCGGTCCTGCTGATTTGGCCCTGTCGCAACCCGAGCTGCTCAGCGAGCTGCTCTTGAGTCATTCCAGCTGCTCGGCGGATGGCGGCGAGATCGATCACCAACTCAATATTACCTCTATGCTATATCGCTCTCAAGTGATATCTGCGGGCAGATTCCCCGCTGAATCATCGTCAAGGCCCGGTTCTCTTGCGCAGCTTCATGTCATCAGCGACGGCACTAGCGACGCGAGATCGAGCAACTGAACGTTTGAGGCGGGTCCATTTGTGAACTCCGCGACCGTCATGGTGCCCGTCGAGTCGAATGTGGCCGCGAAACGCTCCCTGGTGCGAGAAGACGACCGGCTCAGCATCCAATCCGCCTTCGACGTTGACCCCCGGAGGAACTGCATCGGTAAGGTCCCGACGACGTAGAGTTCGGCTCGGCGACCGGAGTCATCGAGAGCCAGACGAACCAGATCCGCGAACACACCCCGCTTGCGCACTGTGTCGGCACCCTTCCACTGCGCCACCTTGAACTCCGCCACCCGTTGATCTGTCTCCAGGTCGAACGGACGAGACGGATCGTTCCCGGCACCGAGCGATGGCCGGTTGACGACGCACTCGCCGGGGCCCAGTATGTGCGGCAGGACGAGGGCGATGGTGGAGGCGTGAATTACGTCGTTGAGACGGCCAACCTCAGCCCGCACAGCGAGCGCGGCGTCCAGCAGCTCTCTGCTAAATCCGTACCGCGCGGTTATCTCCTCGACCGTGCGACTGGACGAAGTCACAAGTGCCGACTCGGCGGCGGCGAGGCGGGCGGTGAGACCCTCGACCTGGAGAAACTTCGCGAGCACGAGAAACGCCTCGACCAGCTGTTCGGAGCCGGTTGAGGGGCTATGCAGGGACGGCCCCATCACTAGACGGAACCTACATGTCTGAGTTGACTCTGTCGCCGGTTGGTCGGCCCGGGCTAGGCGAACCGCCCTGGGTCGAGCGTCGGCGGAGTGATTGCGATCGAGTCCTGGCGAGTCGAACGTGATAACCCCGCTACCGACGAACGTCAGGGTGGCGTTAGCCACGAGGAATCTCTGCCTGCCTGCAAGAAGCGCGTTGAGCGCGAAATTGCGGAGGATGGTTGGTTCGCAAGAAGCGGTTAATACCCGGCCACCTGTTAGGGCTAACCTGCGATTCATGCCTGGGACTGTCGGCTTTGACGACCTGCAGGATGCCGACTTGACGATCGAAACCATCTACCTCGGCGGTACCAAGGGCAACGCAGGTGATGATCCGATTGCGCGGCTGCTGCCCGTGGGAAATCAGGGTGGATTCCGCTACAAAGGATCGCCGTCGCAGAAGGCGGTGCAGCTCGTCGTCCTTTACACCAGCGGTGTCGAGATCGACTGGCCCGATCGGCTGGACCCTCAGACGGGCATCTTCACCTACTACGGTGACAACCGAGAACCCGGACGAGACCTGCACGACACTCCTAAGAATGGAAACATCCTGCTGCGGAACAGCTTTGAGGCCGCTCACGGAAAACCTTCCGACCGGGGAGGAGTCCCACCCTTCCTATTGTTTGAAAAGGCGATGCCAGGTCGGGCCGCCCGGTTTCGTGGTTTGCTAGCCCCTGGTGCTGAGACGCTCGGTGCCGATGACGACCTCAACGCGATATGGCGAAGTAAACAGGGTTTCCGATTCCAAAACTACCGAGCCAAGTTCACGGTGCTCAATGTCGACTCGGTGCCGAGAGTTTGGATCAATTTGTTGGTGAATGGCGTGCGCCCAGCCGAGGCCACAGGTTGTCCACCTGCCTGGCGCGAATGGGTTGCTGGCCGCTCATACGACGTCCTGGCTGCCCCGTCGACGGCGATCATCCGCAACAAGTGCGACCAGCTTCCAGCAGACTTGGCCGGGCGAGCAATATTGCAAGCCATCCGCAACCACTTCCAGGCACGACCGAATGAGTTCGAGAAATGCGCGGTCGCCATTTGGCGGCTCATTGCACGCGCGACAGGCGCGTGCGACGTCACCCGCCCCAGCCGCGACGGAGGCCGCGACGCGATCGGGGAGTACCAACTCGGACCTCTGGCGGACCCGGTCAAGATCGACTTTGCGCTGGAAGCGAAGTGCTATGCCGAGACGAACTCTGTCGGCGTGCGAGAAGTCAGCAGGCTGGTTTCGCGCCTGCGGCACCGCAACTTCGGGGTATTCGTCACGCTTTCGTATTTCAACCCGCAGGTGTACGACGAAGTCCGCGCGGACGGCCACCCCATTGCGCTGGTCTGCGGTCGCGACGTCGTGGATACCCTGCGGGGCAATGGATACGGGGACGTGGCAGCGGTGAAGTCATGGCTAGACACGTCGTTCCCTGCCGAAGCGGAAGCCTGAATCCCCTGGCTCCCAGACGTGCCCGAAAGGGGCCGCCCGCCGCCCGACTTGGCCTGCACCACGAGGTCGCGGAGTCTGCGCTGCTCCCAGAATTGCGGATCGGCGACGGTCGGCCATAGGTGAAATAAGGATCGTGGTGTTGGTGCCGGGTTCATAGTGTCCCACCAGGATTCGACACGTCAGCAGCTGCCAGCAAACACATTTTTGACCCAGGCTTGACCCCAATTCTGACCCCAATTGGATCTGGTCCACCAGTGTGCACCGAGGTGCACACACGGCTGTGAGCTGCGGAAAAAGACACCGATGCACACCGGGACACGCCGAATTTATGACTGGGGGTCAAGTGGTCGCAGGTTCAAATCCTGTCAGCCCGACCATCGAAGTAGCAGGCCAGAGGCGGTTTCGGCGGAATCCGGCGCCGCCTTCTTCATACCCCCTCGGGGTGTGGATAGCAACGC
>NZ_JBKQQD010000530.1:0-5619 GCF_052144515.1 Mycobacterium sp.
CTAGTGTCCCGCACCGTTAATTCGTTTCATTAACCGTCCGATTGCTTCGAGGATCTGTTCGGCGGTCTTGGTCCACACGAACGGTTTTGGGTTCTCGTTCCAACTGTCGACCCAGGTACGGATGTCCGGCTACGGCGGGACGACGCCGTTCTTGACTCGTGAATCCGGCCACGCCTCGATCAAGGACACCGGTGATCCGGCGGAAGTGTTGAAAAAACCCGCGGGCGCGGTCATCACCGGGCGTTGAGCTATCCAGTCATCACACCCGCTATGCGAGAGCGCACCCGGCGTGGTAAATCCGGTGGTAATCGACCGTCACCCACGAAACTCAAGGACATCGCCGTGCCCCTTCCGCGCTCACTCAGCGTCCTCCCGCGCCGCCTCAACCCTGTCCTGTGCCCGGTGGCCGGGCACCTGCCGCCGCTCGCGCTGCTGCACCACACTGGGCGGCAGAGCGGGAGAGCCTACGAAACCCCCGTTCAGGCCTACCGCGCCGGTAACGGATACATCGTCGCGTACGCCTATAGCGACAACCCCCAATGGGCACAGAACCTCCTCGCCGCCAGCCATGGCCAGATGACCCGGGCAGGAAAGCGCTACACCATCGCCAACCCCCGACACGTCAGCCAAGACGGTTTCAATCTGTTGCCGTCCCCGGTGGCGGCACTGATGCGCCGCATTGGCGTGCGTGACTTCCTGCAGTTCGACGCCACACCTACCGGCTCGAACATTCCGTAAGACCACCGAGCAATGGTGCTGGCACAAGGTGGCCAATGTGCCTGCCGGGCTGGCGAATTCGACGCATCCGGGCGCCAAGTCCGCTCGCACAGATCTGCAGTGCCGAAGACCGCGAGCGCGACACCCGCAACAGGGCCAAAATGCCCTATCGGACATCGGACGGCGCAGGCAGCCTAGAGGCGTCGGGCGCAACGCACTGGATCTTGACCGGAAACAAACGGCCGCGCCCGGATGAAAAAGCAAGAGGCATGAAAAGGAGCGCCCCGTGAGATCCGCGGATGACCTGACCGCTACATCGGTGCTGACCGAGGAGTTCGAGGTCCGCGACGGCATGCGGATCTGGTTCGACGCCCCGATCACGATGGACGATGGCATCGTGCTGCGGGCCGACGTCTTCCGGTCCGACACCGACGAGCCGGCGCCGGTAATCATGGCGATGGGCCCCTACGGCAAAGGCCGCCGATTCCAGGACGAACCGTACACGTACAAATGGACGAACCTCGTGGCCCAGCATCCCGAGCTCACAGAAGCCTCTGACTGCGCCTACCTGACCTGGGAAACGGTCGACCCGCAGCTGTGGACGGCGGCCGGCTATGCGGTGGTGCGCGTCGATTCGCGTGGCGCCGGTGCCTCTCCCGGCCATCTGAGCGTCTTCGCCCAGCGGGAAGCCCTCGACTACTATCAGGCGATCGAGTGGGCCGGTGGCCAGCCGTGGTGCACCGGCAAGGTCGGGCTGTGCGGGATCTCCTACCATGCGATCAACCAGTGGCAGGTCGCCGCGCTGCAGCCGCCGAGTCTGGCCGCGATCTGCCCGTGGGAAGGCGCTGTCGACTACTACCGCGATATGACTCACCACGGTGGCATCGCCAGCAACGTCTTCTACCAGTTCTGGTATCCGCTGCAGGTGCTGTCCAATCAGCACGGCCTGGGAACCGCCGGGCCGGTCAATCCGTGGACCGGAAAGCTTGCCACCGGGGACGACACGCTGACCGAGCAGGAACTGGCCGCGCGGCGCACGGATCCGTTGGTGGAGTTCCTCGCTCATCCATTCGACGATGAGTTGTACACGGCCCGCACACCGGACCTGACCAAGATCACAGTGCCACTGCTGTCGGCGGCCAACTGGTTCGGCCAGGGCCTGCACTCCCGCGGAAATTTCGAGGGGTTCGCCGGTGCGGCGTCGGCGGCCAAATGGCTGGAAATCCACCCCGGTCGACACGAAGAATGGTTCTGCCTGCCGAATTCCGTAGCCATGCAGATGCGGTTTTTCGACCACTTCCTCAAAGGCGAAACCAATGGCTTCGCCGACACCCCGCGGGTTCTGATGCATATCCCGAACCCGGATGGCACCAGCACCCCGCGCACCGCCGACGGCTGGCCGCCGTCCGACACAATCTGGCAAGAGCTGCACCTCACCGCCGACCGCTCCCTGCGCCCCACCGCTACGCCGACGCAGACCGGCACGGTCAGCTTCGACGGGTTCACCGGATCGGCCGACTTCACCACCGCACCATTCGAAACGGACACCGATATCGTCGGCCCGCTGGCCGCCCGCCTGCACGTATCGACGACGGCCGCCGAAGCGGACCTGTTCCTCACCGTCCGGCTGTTCGACCCCGACGGAGCCGAAGTCACCTTCGACGGCTCGGTGGCACCCGCGCAGCCCCTGACCAATGGCTGGTTACGCCTGTCACACCGCACACTCGACCCCGGCCGCTCGCTGCCGTACCGTCCCTGGTACCCGCACGACAGAAAAGAACAAGTACTCCCCAACGAGATCTACCCCGTGCAGGTTGAGATTTGGCCTGTCGGCATCCACGTTCCCGCCGGCTACCGCCTCGGGCTGACCGTGGGCGCCACCGACTTCATCCGCCCCGGTGAAGCCCCCGGCCAATCCACCGTGTTCCTACACAACGACCCGACCGATCGTCCCGCCGACCGGTACGCCGGCACGCTGACGATCCATTTCGGAGCCGGCCACGACAACGTGATGCTCGTGCCATTCCTGCCCGCGGAGCCCGCCCGATAATCACCCCTACTCGGGGAAGTCGAGCGGCATCTTCACCACGTTCATCGTGGCTGCCAAGGCGTCGTATTCGCCTGCCAGCATGCAGAACTCGATGATCTGGGCACGACTGAGGTAACGGGACAACGCCGCATAGGTCTCGGCCGACAGGTCGCGGGTGGTGACGAGCTCGTCTGTGGCCGCCAGTAATGCTCGTTGCCGCTCGGTGAGGCCCTCGGCCTGCGGCCCTTCGAAGATCCTGTCCTGCAATGCCGGGTCGAGGCCGAAGCGCTTGGCGATTCGTCGATGCTGCTGAAGCTCGTACGCACTGTTCCGCAGGTGCCCGACCCGCAAGATGACCAGCTCGCTGTCCCGCCGTGGCATCTTGCCAAACATCAACAACGCACCCTGGAATGGCAGCCACGCCAAGAACAGCCGCCTGTTCTGGCCCAAGATGGTGAGTAGGTGCATCTCCGGGGCCCTAATCGCACGCGCGCCCAGCTTGCTGATCCCCCAGTTGATAGGCCCGAGCTCACGGAATCCGCCCGACGGGATGCGTGAGGGCGTGCTCATCCGCGCCGCACCAGATACGGCGAGCCCTCGACGATTACTGCCACCCATATAACCTAGCGGCCAGCAGTCATCTGTGCAATCCGAACGAGCCGGGGTCGTTCACGGAAAGTCTTTGTGGGGGTTGGTTGTTCGTGAAGTGCCGGTGCGTGCCAACGCCACGGGCGGCACCCGTCGTACTTGGTCGGATTCTTGTCGGATGTCGCTGCCTGACGGGCCTTCGCGCCGACGACCGCACCCGAACAACGCTCCTTGAATACGGTGATGGACAACGACGATTGGGTGTTGCCGGGTCCGGCCGGATCAAAGTTCGCTCCGACGCATTAGGGATCGGACCGCGCGGCGCCGGTCGATCGCAATGCTTCTGCCACCGCGTCGCGGATCGGGCCACGCCACAGCGGCCCGTGGCCGGGTGCGAGGACCTCCGTCTCCAGTGGCGCCAGCACTGCCAGGCTGCGTTCACAGCCGGCCTGGTTGTGGCTGAACAGCGTCGGCAAAAACTGCGGGCCTTTCCGACGGCACGTGGGAAACCCGGTGATAAGGGCATCACCGCTGGCGAGCACGCCATCGACGATGTAGGAGCAGTGCCCGCTCGTATGGCCGGGCGTGGGAATAGGTTTGGGCTGGCCCGGCAGCATTGCAGCAACATCGGCAGTGAGGGCCTGCGCGGTCGGAATGCCCTCGCGGCTCAACCCGCCGTTGCGCACCAGGTGGGCGGTCCAGGTCACCCAGCTGGGGCGCCAGAGGTTGGCTGCGATGTCCAACGGCGACGCCTGCTGCAGGTACTCGCGCTTGGCGTGTCCGACCTCATCGCGGTGGCAATAAACCGGTGTGCCTTGAGTTTTCGCGAACCAGATCGCCGAGCCGAGATGGTCCACGTGGGCATGGGTCAGCACGATCCCGCGCACGTCGTCGACGCCGAACCCGAGGTCGGATAGCGAGGCCAGCACGTCGTCGCGATCGCCGGGAAGCCCGGCGTCGATCAGCGTGACGCCGTCGCCGCCGGTGATAATCAGCCAGTTCGCTGCGTAGCCTTGCACCAAGTGCACATGATCGGTTACCGCCGTCGCTACCGGTGTCATTGTCGGCAGTTTAGTCGGCGGGATTTGAAACGGCGTGGCTAGCGTTCTGCATCAGAAATTCGTTACATAACTGTAATGGTCGGGATTCGGCGCGGTTCCAGCACGAATCACGTTGGTGCGTGGGATGATTCACGTATGGCGGGTGGACGACCGAAGGCCGAACTGGTGTTGACCGAGGAGGAGCGCAAGACGCTGACGCGGTGGGCGCGGCGGCGCAAGTCCTCGCAGGCGCTGGCATTGCGGTCACGGATCGTGCTGGGCTGCGCCGAGGGCCTGACCAACAAGCAGGTCGCGGCGCGCGAGCAAGTGTCGCAGCCCACGGTCGGCAAGTGGCGGCGCCGGTTCGTCGAGGCACGCCTGGACGGGCTGGTCGATGACCCGCGGCCCGGGCGGCCGGCCTCGATCACCGCCGACCAGGTCGAAGACGTCGTGGTCGCCACCCTGGAATCGACCCCGAAGAATGCCACGCACTGGTCGCGCACATCGATGGCCGAACGCAGCGGTCTGTCCAAGTCCACCATTGGGCGGATCTGGAAGGCATTCGATCTGCGGCCGCATCGAGCCGACGAGTTCAAGCTGTCCAACGACCCACTGTTCGTGGAGAAGATTTATGACATCGTCGGGCTGTATGTGGACCCGCCCGAGTCCGCGGTGGTGCTGTGCGTGGACGAGAAGTCCCAGATCCAGGCCCTGGCGCGCAGCCAGCCCGCGTTCCCGATGATGCCGGGCATGCCCGAAAAACGCACCCACGACTACGTGCGGCACGGCACTACCAGCTTGTTCGCCGCCTTCAACACCAGCGACGGCACCGTGATCTCCGCGCTGCGTCGTCGTCACCGCGCGATCGAGTTCCGCAAGTTCCTCGCCAAGATCGACGCCGAGGTCCCCGCCCACCTCGACATCCACCTGGTCTGCGACAACTACGGCACCCACAAGACACCCACCGTGCAGGCCTGGCTAGACAACCACCCCCGCTTCCACATGCACTACACCCCCACCTATTCCAGCTGGATCAACCAAGTCGAACGCTGGTTCGCCGAACTCACCCGCCAACTTATCGAGCGGGGCGACTACCGCAGCGTCCAAGCGCTCGAGAAGGACATCCGTACCTGGGTCGACAGTTGGAACGAGAACCCAAAACCGTTCGTGTGGACCAAGACCGCCGAACAGATCCTCGAAGCAATCGGACGGTTAATGAAACGAATTAACGGTGCGGGACACTAG
>NZ_JBKQQD010000531.1:0-3905 GCF_052144515.1 Mycobacterium sp.
ATCATCGCCGATTCCAGAGCTCGCTACCTGCGGCTGGTCATGAAGTGGGTGGGCGCGGGATATATGGTGCCGGAAAAGGACTTCCGGCTATATGCAAGCGTGCTGCGCGATCGCGAGCACGCGATAGCCTGTTCGCGTTGGTACCGCACATTCCTCAGTCGGGAGTTCCTGCGATGGCTGCGCAGCGAATTCGCCGACGAACGCGTTAAGGTCCCGGTGCGCTGGCTGCACGGTACCGCAGATCCCGTGCTCACACCTACGCTGCTGCGAGAATTTGACAGGCGAGTCGAGGACTTCAACATCGAACTGGTGCCCGGCGTAGGGCATTGGATCGCCGAACAGCAGCCGGAATTGGTCTTGGCCAGGCTTCGCGCTTTCCTGCGCGGGCCCCGTCTGACACCACTACGAATGCGGAGGCCGCCAGCCAGGACCGCCGTTCGGTCGTCTCGACGCGGCCGGCGAATCCGTTCGGAGGCTTGGGACCTTCGGCTCTATATGGCGAGTCGACACCGGGGACAGGCTTCGACATAGCTTTTGCTCTGTAAGCCCGCGGCAACGAAACGGAGAGCCTCTATGAGTAAAGACGATGCGCTGGTGCTGGTGGCGGCCTATCCGGAGCTCGATTCTGCTCGCCGGGACTTCGATGCGCTGGCCGAACGGGTCAAGACCAAGGACTTCGCGCTTCGGGGGGCGGTGCTCGTGGCGAAGGACGTCGAGGGTAAAGCCACGGTGATCGACACGGGCAACCACCTGGGCCGCAAGGGCGCTGGCTGGGGGGCAGGTGTTGGTGTCGCGGTGGGTCTGTTCGCACCGGCGTTGCTGGCCTCGGTGGCGGTCGGCGCGGCCGCGGGCGCGCTGGCCGGCACATTCGCCGATCACCGACTCAAGAGCGGTCTGCACGACAAGATCGCGCAAGCGCTGGCCGCCGGTACCGGGGTGATCATCGCGGTATTGCCGCGGGACAGCCGGCTTCGGGTCGAGCAGGTGCTGGCTGGGTCGCCGATGAAATCGGTTGTGGAGTTGGAGCATTCGACGCTGCGGGGAATGGAGGCGGCGTTGGCCGAGGCGATGGGCAAATTTGATCCCGACCGTACCCGGCTGCCGCTGCCGGACCACGACTTCGGCGGCACGATGGGGCGCACGCTGGATCAGTCCGTGGGCGACTGGACGATCGTGCCGGGCCCTAAGGCGCCGGATGGGGCGCCCAACGTGCTGATCGTGCTGATCGACGACGCGGGGTTCGGGGGTCCTGACACGTTCGGAGGTGCGATCCGTACCCCGAACCTGACGCGGGTACAGCGGCAGGGGTTGACCTATAACCGGTTTCACGTCACGGCGGTGTGCTCGCCTACGAGGGCGGCGCTGCTGACCGGGCGCAACCATCATCGGGTCGGGTTTGGTTCCGTCGCCGAGTATCCGGGCCCGTTCCCCGGCTACTCTTCGGTCAAGCCGCGCAGCTGCGCGGCGTTGCCCCGTATTCTGCGCGACAACGGTTATGTCACCGGCGGTTTCGGCAAGTGGCACCTCACCCCCGACGGCGTCCAGGGCGCGGCAGGGCCGTTCGACAATTGGCCGCTGGGGTGGGGATTCGACCACTATTGGGGTTTTCTGTCCGGCGCCGCCGGCCAGTACGACCCGATCATCACCCAGGACAATGCCGTCATCGGTGTGCCCGAAGGTGGAGACGGGAAGACGTATTACTTCCCTGACGACTTGACGGATAAGGCGGTGGAGTGGCTGCATGCGGTGCGCGCCCAGGACGCCCAGAAGCCGTGGATGATGTACTACTCCACCGGCTGCAGCCATGCCCCGCACCATGTGGCCAAGGAATGGGCCGACAAATATCAGGGCCAGTTCGACGACGGCTGGGATGCCTACCGGGCAAAGACGCTGGAACGGCAGAAGAAACTTGGGATGGTCCCGCAGGACACCGAAATGACCGATCGCCCGGAGCTTTTCCCGGCGTGGGACGGCTTGTCCGACGCGCAGAAAAAGCTTTACGTGCGGCAGATGGAGGTGTTCGCGGGTTTTTCGGAGAATGCGGACTGGAACGTTGGGCGGCTCCTTGACGCGATCGACGACCTGGGTGACCTCGACGACACGCTGATCTTCTACATCTGGGGTGATAACGGCGCCAGCATGGAAGGGACGATCACCGGCTCATTCAACGAGATGACCTTCCTCAACGGTGTGGCTCTTGATGCCGACCACCAGCTGGCGCTCATCGAAACCTACGGCGGTATCGAAGAACTCGGCGGCGATCACACCGCGCCGCATTTCGCCGCTGCCTGGGCGCATGCGAACAACACCCCGTTCCAGTGGGGCAAGCAGATGGCCAGCCACCTCGGCGGGGCACGCGACCCGATGGTGGTGGCCTGGCCGAGCAGGATCCGGCCCGACACGCAGGTCCGCACGCAGTTCACCCACTGCATCGACATCGCCCCCACCGTGCTGGAAGCCGCCGGGCTACCGGAAGCCACCAGTGTGGACGGCGTCGACCAGGAACCCATGGACGGCACCAGCTTTCTGGACACTTTCGAGCACGCCGGCGCCGAGGAGCGCCATACCGTGCAGTACTTCGAGATGGTCGGAAGTCGCGCCATCTACCAGGAGGGCTGGTGGGCGTGCGCGCGGCTGGACAAGGCGCCGTGGGATTTCACACCGGAGACCATGAACCGGTTCGCGCCCGGGGTGTACGACCCGGACAAGGACGTCTGGGAGCTGTACTACCTGCCCGACGACTTTTCCCAGGCGAAGAACTTGGCGGCTGACCAACCCCAGAAACTGGCCGAACTCAAGGAGCTGTTCTGGCAGGAGGCCGAACGCAACCGGGTCCTGCCGCTGCTGGGCGGGATGGCCGTGTTCTTCGACATGCTGCCACCCATGCCGACGACGACCCGGTTCACGTTCAAAGGGGGCGTGCAAAACATTCAGCGCGGCATGATTCCCCGCATCCTCGGCCGCTCCTACGCGATCGAGGCGCACCTCGATGTTCCCGACGGTGGCGCCCAAGGGGTGATCGTGGCCAACGCCGACTTCATCGGGGGCTTCGCGTTGTGGGTCGACGAGCAAAACCTGCTGCATCACAGCTACTCCTTCCTGGGTGTGGAGACCTACAAACAGGTGTCCACCCAGCCAATCCCGACCGGCGACATCACGGTGAAGATGCTGTTCGAGATCGACAAGCCCACCCCCGGCTCCGGAGGTCACGTAACGCTGTGGGCCGGAGACGAATTAATCGGTGAGGGCGACATGGCCCGCACCGTGCCCGTCGCGTTTTCGTCCTACGCCGGAATGGACGTCGGCCGCGACAACGGGCTCGTCGTCGACCGTGACTACGAGCCCAAGGCCCCCTATGCGTTCACCGGAACGGTGAAAGAGGTGGTGTTCGACCTCAAGCCCACCCACACCGAGGCCGAGCAGGCCCTGCACGCCCACGCCGCGATCCATGCCGTTGGACAGGGTGCCGCCGGTTGACCGCGCCGGCCCGCGACGACAGCAATTCCCTTCGCCCGCAACTGGTCTGGACAGGGCAGCCTTCGTCGAACGGATCCGCGCGACCCACGACCACCGTCGGCGGGATCTGGCCTCGCTCTCAAGCCGGGATCCTCGAACGCCCCTCGTGGATGCCGACAAGGCGCGGCGGCTCGACACCAGCGCCCACAGCATCGTTCGCTCGTGGGGGTTGCTGCTGCCGGTGCTTACCTGAGCTCGGGAAGCGACATGCCGGTTCCGCTCTGCCCATCGATGTTTGACCGTAATGTCACCAAAAAGGTGAAGAGGAGTTGCCAATCATGACTACACCAGGGTCGCCCGCGGACGACTTCGGCGGCTCCAGCCACGTCATCGACGGGGTCGGCGTGTTCTGTGTGGACACCGCCCCAGCCGCAAGTGCCCGCCCAACC
>NZ_JBKQQD010000532.1:0-2967 GCF_052144515.1 Mycobacterium sp.
GTTCATCGCCGCCGGCCGGTGGACTCACCGTGTACCCCATCGCGATCAACGCGGCGACAGCTTCTGCGGGCGAGTCGCGAACCACAGCCCGTGTCTGTATGCGACGCCACTTGGCGCGCCCATCCGCGAAGGCAGCCGCCCAGCCGTCCGTCCCCGGAAATCCACAGTCTCGGATCAGAAACTCGACAATGTCTTCCAGGCAGGGCCGAAATCTCTCACCGCCCATCGGGATGTGCAGCGACTCGATACTGTGCGGAGTCCGGTGGTCCAGGCGTGACAGCAGATGAGATAACGCGCCCCGGTGCGCGGTCACCTGCACATGCGAGGCGGGCTTGCTCCTGGCGTCCCTGTCGTAGTCCCATCTGATGATGGGCGCCCGGTCCAGCTTCGCCTTGAGAACAAACGATGAATGCTCGACGGCGAGATGAGCCCCGTAGGAGTCGACGCACAGCTTGTAGTTGGCCGCCA
This sequence comes from Mycobacterium sp., assembly GCF_052144515.1. Classification (GTDB taxonomy): domain Bacteria; phylum Actinomycetota; class Actinomycetes; order Mycobacteriales; family Mycobacteriaceae; genus Mycobacterium. The sequence continues at coordinate 469 of NZ_JBKQQD010000532.1, forward strand.
GTTCAGCGAGCCCCTTGTCGGATGCGTCGTGGGGTCCCCGCAAGTCCACCTCGGCGTTGACAACCGAACGCAGTCTGTCGCTGTCTGGCGAAGCGAGGTCAGCCTCGATGGTCCAAAGCTGTGCCGGAAAACAGTTAACGGCCCGTTCGACGTCAGCGACGAAGGCCCCCACCGCATCGTTGAACTCCTCGTGCGTCAATGCCACGGGCAGCCCCGTCTACGCCCCGGTTTCCCCCAGCAAAAACGCGATGGATTCCAGCTCGCCCCACGCGTCGTGCTCGTCACCGACTAGAGCATAGTGGTCGGCGCGATCACGAAGGTCTTCAAGCGCAACGCCGAGCTTCTTGAGTATCGCGGCCCGACGATCGCGGAGTTCGTCGTCAGACAGGGTTTCAATCTTCGTCATCCCAAGCCCCATCCGTCGGCTGTGCGCAGAATGCACCAAGTGTCGCATCCAACTTGTCTTGCGCGTCGCACATTCTCACGCCTGTCATGTACCCAGGATGCCGCGCGCCACCGACAAAAACCACGAGAATCTACAACAATCTGGCCGCTGAGCTGCTCTTTTAAGCTTTCGAGTGACATTTCCCACGACCGACGATCCGCCGCCTGCACCACCGTTAAAGGCTTCTCAGCCGGGCAGGCGACAGTCCGGCCAGACCTCGCCGGCGGCGTTGATCGGGTGGATGGTCAGCACTCCGGCGTCGATCGAGTAGTTGTATCGCTGGTCGGCCGGCGGTGTCCAGGTGCTGCCGTCGGCCAACGTAATGGTGAACGTGTGCGCGGTGTCGTCGTTGTGGCGCTTGTTCAGTATTCCCATGTTGGAGCTCCTTAGTTTCGCGTTCTAACTGCCTACTGGTTCCGGGGTCGCGAGACCCGGATTGGGTTCCTCGGTGCGGCCTCTGATATTTCGTACGTTCACCGGACTACACCGGGCGATGCGGTCGCGAGGCCGACGTCGCGGCAGCCGTCCAACAAGCGGTGGTCGTATGTGACGAACGCTGTCAGTTCCCGCCTGATCTGGGCCGCCGCGGCGAGGTGAATCGCGTCGAGAGAGCGCAGGGTGGCCGGGCCGATCGTTTCAGCCAGAGTGATCACGGCTTCGGTCAGCGGGAGGATGTCCAACCCGTCGAGTAGGTAACGCGCACGCTCAGCCTGGCCTGGTTCCCCGTATCGGGCAACGACTCTCATCAATTCGACCCGGCTGAGCGCGCTCGTCGTCGCACACTCACCCTGGTCGCTTTGCGCGGCGAGCCATGTCCGCAGTTCAGGCGTCTCAAGCTCTGCGATGAGCAGCTTAGTCAGCGCCGAAGTGTCCATGTAGATCACTGCTCGTCGCGCATCTCTTTAAGAACATCGGATAAATTACGTTCGCCGCCGCGCGCCGGCGTGGGCGTGACGTCGAGAAGGTTCCGAGGACGACGAGCCGGAATCAACGCACCCGATTCGATCAGGGCCTCACGCGAACGCTCTCCAGCCTGCACAGGAACGAGTCGGGCGACGAGCCGTCCTTTGTTAGTAACGCCGAGTTCCTCGCCGGCTTCAACCCGGGCGAGGTATCGCGATGCGTGCTGCCGTAGTTCTCGCACTCCTATTACGTCCACGAATCTCATGGTAGCACGCTATGTGCTACATCAGCAGAGTTAGCTTACTGCCCGCCTGACCAGGCCTCGACACCGTCCGGCTCAAGGGCACCATCGCCGAAACCCGAAGCCGGACAAGGAAACCGGACCCGGTACGAGATTGTTTACGCTGCAACATTGCCAGGCTTCGGGGCGTCCGATTCAACGGGGGAGCGGGGGAGCGGTGCGACCACCGCACTTCTTGTCGATCCGCTTGCAGAAATGGCCGACGATCTTTCCGACGAGTAGTGGCCTGGTGCTTCGCTACCAGGTGGTGGCGAGGCGATGTCGACAGCGGATACTGACAGCGGATACTGTCACGTCGTCGTCCTTGCCGATGTTGCCGTACGAACGGACCGCTGGTCGGAGACCTAAGACTGTGTGCGCTTGCGGGTGACGGGGCGTTTGCCGCTGCTTGTGCCGGCTGTGGTGAGTTGTGCGCGATAGGTTTCGGTGGCTTCCTTGGCGACGGCCAGGGCCTCGGTGAGCGCTTGGACACGCTCGTCGGCGCTGCGCTGGGCTTGGGTGAGTTGTTCGGCGTGCTCGGCGCGTAGCGCTTGTCGTTCCGCGCGTGCCTCGTCGCGGTGCCGCTCAAGATCGCGCAGGGTGGATCGAGGCTAAAATTTCGTGACGGTTTCAGTTGAGCAAAGGTACTGCAGCTTACCCGCGATGCGAGGACCGATACCGCCTGTTTGGCGTTAGTGTTGGCTGCTATGGCCGGACTGGACAATAACGTGAAGCGCTGGCGCACAGCGCTTCACGTAACCGTGTCGGCATTGATAGTTGCCATCCTCGGACTCGCCATCACCCCCGTAGCTCATGCGGCTGCGGCCACGGCGACGTTGTCGGTGACATCGACGTGGCAGACCGGTTTCAT
>NZ_JBKQQD010000533.1:0-3833 GCF_052144515.1 Mycobacterium sp.
GCCGATCCGCAGTCCGGCGTCTCGCTGGCAAGTTCGCGAAACGCGAAGGCGGTGAGCATCATCGGCAGAAACCCGATGACGAATAGCGCGGGCGTCTTGGCGCCCACCACCGCCACCATGCCGCCTAACACTGCCGCCAGACTGTAGGCGGGCGCGACCGACGAGACCGCGATGACCACGCTCCCGGTCAGGCCAACGGTTCCTGGCCTCAGCCCCTTTCCGGCGGCCATCACACTGGTTGCCGGCGCCGAGGAGGCCTTACTCCTCATCGCGCCTCGGAGAGATCGTTCGCGCCGGTGCCAATGTACTTGTACTTCCCAATGCGAAACATCACCACCCGAGCAGGGCCGCTGACTTTTGCTCCGGTATACACGATCAGTGGTCGAGAAGCTGACACTGACACGGCTCGCGCGACCGCGGACCTCGGTAGGGTCACGACCGTAGTATCGCTGGGCACCTTCCGCGAGGCCGGGTCGTTGCAGTCGATCAATCCGGCCGCTTACTTTGGGGACCATTTTGGGGACCACACGTTATGCGCGGTAATGAACGACCCGCGCGTCTGTGCACGTATCGCATGGCCGCAAACCGGCCACACACTCGCGGTGACGAGCGGAAACGTGTTACCGCCATTTACTGGGGGTCAAGTGGTCGCAGGTTCAAATCCTGTCAGCCCGACACGGATAACAGCAGGTCAAGGGTGGTTTTCGGGGTGCGGCCAGAGGGTCCGGTCCCTGCCTGGTCCCTATCGTCTGGCGTTAGCTGCCCGCTGTGCCGTCACCGGAAAATCCGCTGGAAACTGTCACCGGCTGTCACCGGCTGGCGCTCCCTGGTGGCCCGGTCGGCACCCGGTTACCACCATGTGTTGATGCTGTCCACCTCACGCAGAAACGTCAGCGCCTGGTTGGCTCCCAGCTCGCCTGGCGCGGGCCATGAACGCCCGGATGTCCTTGGGCAGGCAACCGCCGCCGAAACCCAAACCGGAGTTGAGACATTGACGCCCGATACGTGGGTCGTATCCGAGCGCGTCGGCCAACAGGGTGACGTCGGCGCCCGCGGCCTCGCATACCTCAGAGACCGTGTTGATGAACGAAATCTTTGTCGCCAGAAAGGCATTGGCCGAAACCTTGACCAACTCCGCGGTCTGCAGGTCGGTTACCAGGAACGGCACACCGGCTTCCAGTAGCGGCCCGTATAGCTCACTAACAATCGCCTCGGCGCGCTCCGAATCCTGTTGTACGCCAAGCACAATCCGGTCCGGCTTCAAGGTGTCGTGCACCGCGTAGCCCTCACGCAGGAATTCTGGATTCCAGGCGATTTCGACGTCGACTCCCGGAGGTGCCAGCGCAGCGGCCCGCTGGCCCAGCTCTGCTGCGGTGCCCACTGGGACAGTCGATTTGCCGACGAGAACCGCTGCCCTGGTCAGCCGGGGCACAAGATTGTCGATCACGGCGTGGACATGGCACAAGTCGGCGCCGTATTCGCCCTTCTTTTGCGGCGTGCCAACCCCTAGGAAATGCACGTCGGCGAACTCGGCCGCCAAGTCGTAGTCGGTGGTGAACCGCAGTCGCCCAGCAGCCAGATTGTCGGCCAACAGCTTTCGCAGGCCGGGTTCATAAAAGGGAATGTCACCCCCGGCGAGCTTGGCGACTTTACCTGGATCGATATCGACCCCGACGAACGTCGTGTCCCGGTTCCGCCATCCCGACTGCATGGGTAGCACCCAGATAACCCGTGCCAAAGACGGTGCATCGCATACAACTGGTGTAGGTGGCTGCGATGAGCTAACTGCATCGCCCCGCTGAGCGGCAGGCAAACGCCAGGTGACAGGGTGGCTGCGGGTGAACTAGATGCCAGGGATACCCGGGAACCCGAATCCGCTAGTCGCGACCGTGACCGCCGCCGTGACCTCCGCCACCGAACCCGCCGCCACCGTGACCGGGGAACCCGGGGAACCCACCGCCACCAGGGAATCCGCCGTCGTCGTGACCCTCACCACCGGGAAACCCTCCGCCGCCGTGTGGCCCACCAAAGATCGGGGGTATTGGTAGCGGAATTGGCACTGGGACGGGTGCCACTGGCGCCGGGGCAGGAGCGGGCGCCGGAGCCGCCGCAGGGACCGGAACAGGGGCAGGCGCCGGAGCTACTGCTGGCTCCGGAGCCGGAGCCGCTGGCGCAGGGGCGGGAGCCACCGGTGCCGGCTGTTGGGTGGGTGCGACGACGTTGTGGCCGGGATCGGGCCGCACACCGGCCGTTGGCCGGATGCTGATTGCCAGCGAAACCACCAGCGCCGCGACACCGACGATTAAGATCGCCGCCAACGCGCTGCCGATCAGCGTGAAAGACCTCCGCTCGCGATAGTCTGCGCCGACGACGCGGGTTGCGGCGGTGTGCTCGCCGGTATAAGTGTCAGCCAATTCGGCGGGGACAGCGCTGTAGGCGAGGGCATCGCCTGCGTCCGCACCGGCGGGGACGTCGAAGTAGCCGGGAGCGATTGCATACGGGACTACGGCACCGGTGCCGGGATCCTGTGCGTATGCGCTCGCCGCGGTGGACGACACGAACAGCGGTGAATTCGCCGACGCCAACGCCGCTCCCCGGGCCAGTGCCGTATCCGGCTCCTCAGGCGCACTCAACGGAAGCGTAGTCGCCGCCTCCAGCGCCGGCTTGATCAGCGGGATGTCGACGCCGGAGCCGACGACGAACACGCCGTCCGGGCGCGTCTCCAACGCCTCAGCGCCAGAGACCATCGTGGTCAACTGGGCCACCGCCGCGTCATCGTCTTCGGGTAGGGCCCGCCGATCAACGTTGACGATCGCCCCGTCAGCGGTGTCGACGACCGCCAACGTCGCGGTATCGGGCTCGATGAACAACAGCGCGGTGTGGGCATAGTTGGTTGCATTGCCGACTGCCTGAGCCAGCGCGGCGGCCGCCAGAAACGCCGAGACCAGCATGACGTTCTCGACCTTGTGGGCGGCCAGCGCGTCGCGCAGCGCGGCGGCCTCAATGGGATCTGTCCAGGTGACTCCAGTCGATGTCAGATGGTAGCCGCCCTCGGCTGCGCTCTCCCGGGTCCCCAGGATCGCCGAGACTACCTGGTCGGCAACAGTGACCGTTGCCGGACCGTCGTCAGCGGCAACAACGAAATTGTCTTCATCGACGGTGGCGCCATCGCCATTTTCACCTTCGACCAGCACCATCCGGACTGCCGTCGGCGCCATCGACACGCCAAGTACGGTGTCCAAAGCTCCTCCATAATCGTTTGCTAGCCAATGATGTCGGGAACTTCGTCATCGGAAGCTCCGGCGACGCGAGACGCCGTGAGTCCCCATCCTGTATTCCCCTAGTGGTCCGATTTTACGCGCGTTCGGCCGTCATGTCTGGGGCGAATTTACGCTAGGGGACCAGGATGGGCATCGTCAAGTTATTTGAGAATGCTTGTGGCTCAGTCGATGTGAGTGGACTGTATGGCGGAACGTAGTGGCTGATTGTGTCTTTCATGCCGCTGCGGCGACTGTGATCTGATCCCAGACCGCAAAGCGGTTGGTCATCTGGGTTCGCCATTGGGGTGCGCTGATCATATGACGACGGGGACGGAAGTGCTGTCGGATGGGGCTGAACGCAAACAGGAATCGTTGGGCCTGCCCAGGAGAGGCGAAGCGTTTCATCACCCGTTCCCGGATTCTGGTCGGCTGATGGGAGTTCTCGGCCCGATTGTTGAGGTACTTCGAGCGGCGATGGGTCACCGACGGCAAAACCTCGCGGTGAGCGACCTGATAGCTGGCCAGCTTATCGGTCACCAGCACGCGCGGCACATACCGCAGGCCCTTGAGCAG
>NZ_JBKQQD010000534.1:0-17816 GCF_052144515.1 Mycobacterium sp.
GGTGATCTCCGCGCGAGACGTCATCGACAACCCACTTCCCATGCCTCACGACAGTCACCATTTCGCGGGCATTCTTACGTGAGGCACCGAAGGCGTTTCGCGGGCAGTTTCCATGAGTCAAGCCGCCGACTACCTCGGCGCAAACCGAGGTTCAACAGCAAGGGGGTGCTGGCCGGAAGCCTGATCGCCGCCGTCGGCTTGAGCGCCGCGCTGGGCATGACCCTCTTCGGCAACTCGAACCAACCGCGCCCCGTGAGCGTGGCCTCGGGCGTCACCGCCGCACCGGTCGCGGCTCCAGCCGCGGCCCCGGCTCCGGCACCGACCCCGCCCAACAACGGCGCGGCCCCCGCGTCGGTGGTCGCACTGCCCGCCGACATCCCAGCGCCGGCCCCAGCGGTCACACCGCCCGTCAATATCCCGGCGCCCGCTCCCGTGGTCACCCCGCCTCCTGACAACGGTCCGCCCCCGGCGGATCCCGGCCCCCCGCCTGCTGCCCCGCCTCCCGGACCGGTCGTCATCGTGAATAGCCCTCCGCCGCCGGTGTGGCTGCCGCCGATTCACCCACCCCTGCCGCTTCAACCACCATCGCCGCCGCAGTCGCCACCGCATCTGCCCCCACCGCCGAAACTGCCGACGTTGCCTCCGCCGCCATCACTGTGCTTGCCTCCGCACCACCTGGTGCAGGGCGTCTGCAAATGAGTTCGCGCACATAGGCACCGCTTGTCCGAGGGCAACGCTTAGGCTGGCCGGGTGCTGACTCGTTTGACGGTGACCGGCTGAATGCTGGCGCGTCACCATGCCTACTTCGCATACGGGTCGAACCTGTGCGTGCGACAGATGGCGCGGCGCTGTCCTGATGCCGGCGATCCGCGGCCGGCGGTGCTGAGCGATCACGACTGGCTCATCAACGAGCGCGGCGTAGCCACCGTCGAGCCGCTTGCCGGCAATGACGTGCACGGCGTGCTCTGGCAACTTTCCGATCGCGACCTGACCACCTTGGACAGCGCCGAGGGCGTGCCGGTGCGCTATCGGCGTGACCGTCTGACCGTGCACAGCAACGACGGGCCGTCGGATGCCTGGGTCTACATCGACCACCGGGTGACGCCGGGCCCGCCGCGGCCGGGCTATCTGCAACGCATCATCGACGGCGCCGTCCACCACGGCTTGCCGCAACGCTGGATCGACTTCCTGCGCCGCTGGGATCCCGCGCATTGGCCGCGCCCGGCGTTGGCGTCGTCCGGGCCTGCCCCGCAATCGCTTTCAGCGTTGTTGAGCGAACCCGGCGTGGTCGAGGTCAGCCGGCTGCGGTCGCGATTCGGCTTCCTTGCCATTCACGGCGGCGGCCTGGAACAGATGACCGACCGCATCGCCGAACGCGCCGCCGAGGACGCCGAGGCGTCGGTGTACCTGCTGCGGCATCCCGACCGGTATCCGCATCACCTGCCGTCGGCCCGTTTCGACCCGAGTGAGTCGCCGCGGCTGGCCGCGTTTCTCGACCACGTCGACGTCGCCGTCTCGCTGCACGGCTACGGCCGCATCGGGCGCAGCACACAGCTGCTGGCCGGCGGCCGTAACCGTTCACTGGCCGCGCATCTGGCGCGGCACATCAAGCTGCCCGGGTATCAGATCGTCACCGACCTCGATGCCATTCCACCCGAGCTGCGGGGCCTGCATCCGGACAACCCGGTCAACCGGGTACGCGACGGCGGGACGCAGCTGGAACTGTCGGTCCGCGTCCGGGGTCTCAGCCCGCGCAGCCCGCTGCCCGGCCGCGACGGCTGGTCGCCGGTCACTGTGGCCCTGGTGCACAGCTTGGTAGCCGCAGCCCGTTCTTGGTAAGTGTTGTCAGATCGTTTAAACGGAGGTTGTTGGTGGCCAAGGATTTTCGCTTCGGGATGAGCGTTCGCTTCTTCAAATCGCGCTCTAGATTGCAAGAGTTGGCGAAGCGCGCCGAAGATGCCGGATTCGACATCGTCTGCGTGCCCGACCATCTCGGCGCCGCGGCGCCGATCCCGACGCTGACGGCCGTCGCGCTGGCCACCACGAAGCTCAAGCTGAGCATGTATGTGCTCAACTCCGCGTTCTACAAACCGGCGTTGCTGAGCAGAGATCTCCAAGCGTTGGAGGTGCTCAGCGACGGCCGTCTGGAAATCGGTCTGGGCACCGGCTATGTCCGGGAGGAGTTCGAGGCCGCCGAGTTGCCATATCCCAGCGCCGGAGCGCGGGTCGACTACCTCGAACACATGACGAAGTACCTCAAGGAGCACCACCCGAAGGCTCCGATCCTCATCGCCGGCAACGGCGACCGGGTGCTGACGATCGCGGCCCGGTACGCCGACCTGATCGGACTGACCGGTTCCCGCGTGAAGGACGTCGAGGACCCGATGGCTGAACGTGTCGAGTTCGTCCGCAACGCCGCGGGTGAGCGCTTTGATGCACTCGAGCTGAATTTGGCGATCACGGCGATGCCGGCCGTCGGCGAGAGCGCACCCGACTTGGCGTTGACGCGCAGGTACGCCCCGGATTTGTCCGACGACGAAATAATGGCCCAGCGCTCGGTGCTCACCGGGTCACCCCGCGAGATGGCCGACACCCTGGCCGGCTACCGCGAAAAGTACGGACTGACCTGCTTTACCGTGCAGGACAACCACATCGAGAACTTCTCGAAGGTCATCGCGGAGCTGCGCTGATCGGGTGGCTGGCAGCAGTCTACCGGTAAGCTCATCCCGTCCGCCCTCGTAGCTCAGGGGATAGAGCACGGCTCTCCTAAAGCCGGTGTCGCAGGTTCGAATCCTGCCGGGGGCACCAGTTCGGGCACAGGTGTTATTGCAGGTCAAAGCTATTTTGCGGAGACCCAGCAACGCCGTGCATTCTCCGGTGCATTTTGCTATCGCAGGTCAAGCCGGTTCACACTGTCCGCTGAGTTGCTACCCCGGCTCGCACCGACTGGGACCAGATAATTTTAGATTGTGACTCTCAACATCACCGTGGCGGCGCGTGACTCATGGCCCAGCTATTGCTGCTAACGCAGTGGCAGGGGCTATCCGGACACGTTAAACATGCTGACCCAGCTAGAGCAGACGATAGGAGATAACCAACCGTGAAAACAATTGCGGCAACGGCAATCACACTCGGTGCGCTGCTGTCAGGTGCTGGTATAGCGCACGCTGACGCTGACTCAGACTATATAAACAACCTCAAGTCGCATGGTCTGTCGCCCACACCAGGGATTTCCGAAAGCCAGTGGGAGGCGGGCGCGATCAAAGCAGCGCATGACATCTGCGGCATGGCGGCATCGGGGCAAAGCCGGGATGGCATCAAGGCGCACTACGCGGGGAAAAACCCTGACAATGTGAATAACGTGAACGCCACGATCGATGCGGCCGTAGCAACCTACTGCCCGCAATACTGGTGACCTGACCAACCGATCCATCGCGGGCACTACAACCACGCCCGCCATACCTTAAACCCAGCTCAATACCACAACCACCTCACCGAAACGGGGAGCGCTAGTGTAGCGAAACCCCTGGAAATGCTGGGCGAGTCATGATGTTTATAACCATCTTCATATTCTAGCTATCTCCCATATCTCCAATGGTCGATGGCGGGGCGGCCGTATCCGATGGTCAATGATGACCGCATAGGAGGCCCGCGATGTCGTATGTGAGGCACTTTTTGTCGTCTCTCGGGACATCGTTGACAGGTGTCCCGGTGACATGGTTTACACCTATTGCCTGTTTTCGGGGCTGTTTCCGCATTTGACGCCGCGGGGTTGGTGGTCTCGCCAGACGCTGCACGCCTGGTTGCCCCGGTATGAGCCCGGGGCACCAGTTTGGCTGCCGCCGTTATTGTTTGTTGCCGCCACCACAGTTGGGGTTCGAGGGCTTTGACGGCCATGCGCAGGCACTGACGTCGGTAGCGCTCCCGGAGCCTCCGCCGCTAAACACGCCGTAGGTGTCGCCCTGGGTCGCGGTGTAGGTGGCGCCGCCGGCTCCTTGCCAGCCGCCCGAACTCACGACGGTCACCGCCCAGCCCTTACCTTGGAGCGCGGTTTTGTACGCGTCCATCACGTCGGTCGACGATCCGTTGACCAGGAAGTGCAGATGGATGCCGCTGTCTGGAATCGTGTCGGGGCCGTCGGTGCGCTGAGTGTTCGCCGGTGTGGGTATTAGCGATTGCAGTTGCGTTGCCGAGGCCGGCGACGATGTCTTAGTGGCCGAGTTAGTAGAACCGCTGCAACCCGACGCAGCTAGACCGATCGCCATCGCTGCGGCGACCAAAGCGTAGGTGTTGCGGCTCATGATTCCCTCCCTAGCTCATTCGCACCGTACCAACGGGGGCGAATCCGCTCCGGCAATAGAGTTGAAAACCTCGATCCAATCGGGACGCCGCTTGTCGCACACCAATACCGGGTGTTGAATGCCGACGGCGCTGACGAGTTAGCCATCTCAATCTCTCCTATTTTTTTGCAGGTGAAAGCCATTAGCCCAGATGCCCTGGTTCATCGGGCAGCACGGTGTCGGGCCGCACCGGGTAGGTCTCGTTGCTGATCAGACGCTGATTGACGAAGTATCCGCCCGAACAGCTGGTGTAAGACGAGTACGAGCCGCCGCCGCTGGAGGTGCAGAGCGGCATCGAATAATGCGCGGGAACCCAGATGGTCCGTTCTCGGCTCCAGCTGCCGTCGCCGGCTATCGGGCCGTCGCACAGGGTGCGGCGCTGGGAACCGAGGAAGCCCCACGGTTCGGTCTTGCAGTTGGCGTCCGCGCGTGCGGGGCCGGCAAAGTTCGGGGCCGGTGCGCCGTCATCGGCAAGGCTCGTCGCAGCGAGACCGACGCCGGTCGCGGTGATCGCCGCGGCTAGCAGAGCGCCGACCATGCTGCGGCGCAGGAAGCCGATTCCCTCGCCGCGCACGGTGCTTGTCGTGGTGTCGTGGATCTGGTTGGTGTTTGCTGAAGTGTTCATGGCATTGATCGTTCATCCAGCGATGGCGTCGCAGTAGCGGTCGTGTCCTTGCAGGGGTACAAGCGCGCCTTGCACCCATGGGCCGTCAGAGGCTTCTGCCCGCGTCCGAGGCGGCCAAGGCCGTAATCGAGCCCGCCACCAACACCGTCACCATCCCCGTCGGCAGGGTGCCGTACGGGGTGGCGGTCAGCCCTACCGGCCCCCAGGCCGGCGGGTCTACGTCCCCAACGACACGGGTGTCGGTGATCAAACCCCGCCACCAACACGGTCACCGCCACCATCCCCGTCGGCAACTCGCGGGTCGGGGTTGCGGTCAGCCCCACCGGCGCCGCAGCCGGCAACGTCTACGTCGTCAACCTTGGCGACGATACGGTGCCGGTGATCAGCTAAGAACGAAACCTAACTCGTAACTGTTAGCGCCAGCATCCCGCGAAGCGCTTGCCAGCTCGCGGCCAATCCGGGATGCAACCGCAGGTCCGCCACGTCGGGCTCCGCGACCCAGCCGAGCTCGGCGCTTTCGACGCACGCCACGACCGGCAGCAGCTCGGCGGCGTCGGCGATGACTGTGGTGTAGGTCCAGTCGGTGCCGACCGGCGCGGCGGTGACAACCGAGGCAAGTAGGTCGATCTGATCGGCGCGGACGCCGGTCTCTTCGTGTGCTTCGCGCAGCGCGGCGCGCTCGGCGGTCTCGTGGCTGTCGCGGGCGCCGCCGGGCAGCCCCCAGGTGCCGCCCTGGTGGCTCCACAACGCTCGCCGTTGCAGCAACACGGCCGGTACGCCGTCCGGCGCCGGGGCACGCAGCAGCAGACCCGCTGCCCCATACCGGCCCCAATAGCGACTGCCGGTGGCCTAGACCACCCATCCGTTGCCGTCACCACGCACGATCACACGATATTTGCCGTGACCATCTCGGAGCCCGAGAGACGCGCGCGATTTCATGACCATCAAATTAACTTCCGAAACTCGTTGACGCTCATGGCTTTAACGTCGAGTGCGTCGTTCATTATGAAGTAAAGCTCCGGAACGGCGCGGTTAACCTGCGCGTCATGTGCTGGGCCCCAACAACTTACGATAAAACTCCTTTTCGAACGATAAGAAGCCGCGCGAATGCCTCGCGACCCTATCGAGCGAGCGCATGAACTTCGCATGAACTGCGCGAAGACCCCGCAAGCGGTGTGCGGCAACCTGAGCATCGTCGGCTGCGCAGCCGACCCCCGGCAGGTACTAACTCTCCAACAGGAACCACGACATGAACACCACCCATCTCCTGAAGCGGGTCATCGCCGGGGCGCTGTTGTCGGGCGTCGCGGTGATCGGGTTGGGCTGGGCCGGGTACGCCGCAGGCCCAGCCGGATCTTGCGCCGCAAACTCTCGGTCCAGTCCTCGCAGACGCTCCGGCCCCTCCTCCACCCCCTCCGCGGAAGGTGCGCTGGTCCCTCTTCTTGCCCACGCCGTGCCCGGCCCCAACCCCCTGAGGGCTGATACGTAGTCCGCGAGCGAAAGCCGCCCCGGCCGATGTCGGGGCGGCTTTTCGTTTTGAGTCATACCTCCCGGTCTCTTGCATTAGATCCGTATATCGGATTAATCTGACCCGCTATACGGACGCCTCATGAGCGACAAACTGCGTGCCGCACATCGGCATACCGACCGGCACCCGTCGTCGAACCGCACCCGCACCCCGCAAACGCCCTGCGCCAAGCCGCTCAGCCAGGTACGCTGCCATCCGCGCCAGTCAGAGCCCGGGTGGGCGTTTTGCCAAGGAGAACAGTGCGTAATGAGTTGCGGCCCAAGCGGTTCGACGGCGGGCAGAGGTACCTTCGCAGAGTCGTCGCTGCGTCCATGGCCGGCACTGTCGTCGAATGGTACGAGTTCTTCCTCTACGGCACCGCGGCCACGCTGGTATTCAGCAAGGTGTTCTTCGCGAAAGGCGGCAACGATCTCGACGCCATCCTCGCCGCCTTCGTGACCTACGCCGTCGGCTTCGCTGCCCGCCCAATCGGCGGGATCGTCTTCGGCCAACTCGGGGATCGGTACGGACGTAAGAGGCTGCTGCAGTTCAGCCTGCTGCTGGTGGGCGCCGCTACCTTCCTCATGGGCTGCCTGCCGACATTCGCGCAGATCGGGTACTGGGCCCCGGCCCTGCTGGTGGTGCTGCGCTTCATCCAGGGCTTCGCCGTGGGCGGCGAGTGGGGCGGTGCCGTTCTGCTCGTCGCCGAACACAGCCCCAACCGGAGCCGCGGCTTCTGGGCAAGTTGGCCGCAGGCCGGCGTGCCCGGCGGGAACATGCTGGCCACGGTGGTGCTGCTGATTCTGACGGCGACGCTCTCAGACGCGGCATTTCTCAGCTGGGGCTGGCGAGTCGCCTTCTGGTTGTCGGCGATCGTCGTCCTGATCGGCTACTACATCCGCACCAAGGTCACCGACGCACCGATCTTCGTCGAAGCACAGCAACAAACCCGACAGGCCAAGGCCAGATCGCTCGGTGTGGTCGAGGTATTCAAGCGCTACCCGCGCGGCGTTTTCACCGCCATGGGCCTGCGTCTCGGCGAAAACACCATGTACTACCTGGTGGTCACCTTCTCGATTACCTATCTCAAAGTGCACGTCCACGCGAACACCAAGTCCATCCTGCAGTGGCTGCTGGTTGCCCATGCCGTGCACTTCGTGGTCATCCCAGTGGCCGGACATCTCAGTGACCGATTCGGAAGGCGCCCAATCTATTTGGTCGGCGCCCTCGGCGGCTGCGCGTGGGGATTCTTCGCCTTCCCGATGATGGACAGCGGCCACAACGCGATCATCATGTCGGCGGTCATCATCGGTCTGGTCTTCCACGGCTGCATGTATGCGCCCCAGCCGGCGGCCATGGCGGAGATGTTTCCCACCCGAATGCGTTATTCGGGCGTGTCGCTGGGCTATCAGGTCACCGCTATCTTCGCTGGTTCGCTGGCGCCGATCATTGCCGTCCGCCTGCTCGAGACGTACAAATCCGCGGTGCCCATCGGGTGGTATCTGGGGGCCAGCACCGCGGTGACCATGGTGGCCGTCCTGGCCTCCCGCGAAACCAAGGGGGTGGATCTCGTGGCCGTCGACCTGGCCGATGCCCAGCGCCTGACGGTTACCCCTGGACTCGTCGGCAGCGCCCCCGCCGAATAAAGGGCGGGCGCTTTTCGCCGTTGGCCGAAGATGTTTGTCAATCGCCGATGATGGCAATGCGTCCGTAGAGGCTCGTGCGGCAGCCGGCTGTCGCGCTCGCCCAGGTCCCGTCGGTTCAGCCCGAGAGCCGACGGGACCGCCCATATCGGGGAGTCCGCAACGTCGATCCGGAGTACCGTGCGCCTTATGGACAGCTCGGCAGGTGTGTGGATTCTCGGGGGTTACCAGAGCGATTTCGCTCGCAATCTCAGCAAAGAGAACCGGGACTTCGCGGCCCTGACCGCGGAGGTCGTCGAGGCCACCCTGGCCTCGGCGAAGGTGGACGCCGACGATATCGGGGTTATCCACGTCGCTAATGCCTTCGGTGAGCTGTTCGCCCGGCAGGGCCACCTCGGGGCGATGCCGGCCACGGTGTGCGACGAGCTTTGGGACACGCCCGCTTCGCGGCACGAAGCCGCGTGCGCGTCGGGCAGCATGGCGACGCTGGCGGCGATGGCGGACCTGCGCTCCGGCGCCTACGACAGTGCACTCGTCGTCGGGGTCGAGTTGGAGAAGACGGTGCCCGGTGACACCGCCGCCCAGCATCTGGGCGCCGCCGCCTGGACCGGGCACGAGGGCGCCGAGGCGCGCTATCTGTGGCCGTCGATGTTCGCGCAGGTCGCCGACGAATACGACCGGCGCTACGGTTTGGACGACGCACATCTGCGCGCGATCGCACAGCTCAACTTCGCCAACGCGCGGCGCAACCCCAACGCTCAGACCCGCGGCTGGACCGTCCCCGACCCGATCACCAACGACGACGCGACCAACCCGATCACCGAAGGCCGGCTGCGGCGGTTTGACTGCAGCCAAATGACCGACGGCGGCGCGGGATTGGTCCTGGTCAACGACGCCTACCTGCGCGAGCACCGGGACGCGCGCCCGGTCAGTCGCATCGACGGCTGGGGGCATCGCACCGTCGGGCTGGGTCTGCGGCAAAAGCTGGACCGCGCCGCTGACGAACCCTACCTGCTGCCGCATGTGCGCGCCGCCGTGCTCGACGCGTTGCGCCGCGCGCGGGTGACCCTGGACGACGTCGACGGGTTCGAGGTGCACGACTGCTTCACCCCCAGCGAGTACCTGGCCATCGACCACATCGGGCTGACCGGCCCGGGCGAATCGTGGAAGGCTATCGAAAACGGCGAGATCGAGATCGGGGGCCGGTTGCCCATCAACCCCAGCGGAGGGCTGATCGGCGGCGGACACCCGGTCGGGGCGTCCGGCGTGCGGATGCTACTGGACGCGGCCAAGCAGGTCGACGGCGCGGCCGGCGATTACCAGGTCGAGGGTGCGCGAACCTTCGGCACGCTGAATTTCGGTGGCAGCACCGCCACCACCGTCAGTTTCGTTGTCAGCAAAGGTATTTGATAATGGATGTTGAAATGGTCGGCAAGTTCCTATCGACCCTGCCCGAAGACGACGACCACCCCTACCGGACCGGCCCGTGGCGACCACAGACCACCGAGTACGACGCCGACGACCTTGCCGCGGTGGAAGGCGAAATCCCCCGCGACCTGGACGGCATCTACCTACGCAACACCGAGAACCCGCTGCATCCTGCGTTCAAGAACTATCATCCGTTCGACGGCGACGGCATGCTGCACGTGGTCGGCTTCCGCGACGGAACAGCCTTCTACCGCAACCGCTTTGTCCGCACCGACGGTTTTCTGGCGGAGAACGAGGCGGGCGGACCGCTGTGGCCGGGACTGGCCGAACCGGTGCAACTGGCCGAACGCGAACAGGGCTGGGGCGCTAGGACTTTGATGAAGGACGCGTCGAGCACCGACGTCATCGTCCACCGCGGCATCGCGTTGACCAGCTTCTATCAGTGCGGCGACCTGTACCGGATCGACCCGTACTCGGCCACCACGCTCGGCAAGGAGACCTGGAACGGTGGCTTCCCGTTCGACTGGGGCGTGTCGGCGCATCCGAAGGTGGACAACAAGACCGGCGAACTGCTGTTCTTCAACTACAGCAAGCAAGAACCCTACATGCGCTACGGGGTCGTCGACGAGAGCAACGAGCTGGCCCACTACGTCGACGTCCCGCTGCCCGGGCCGCGGCTGCCGCACGACATGGCGTTCACCGAGAATTACGTCATTCTCAACGATTTCCCGTTGTTCTGGGATCCGCAGCTGCTCGAGCACGACGTGCATCTCCCCCAGTTCTATCCGGACATTCCGTCGCGCTTCGCGGTGCTCCCGCGGCGGGGTTCGACCGACGACATCCGCTGGTTCGAGGCAGACCCGACGTTCGTGCTGCACTTCACCAATGCCTACGAGGACGGCGACGAGATCGTGCTCGACGGATTTTTCGAAGGCTCGCCCCAGCCTCTGGATACGGGTGGCTCCAAGTGGGACAAGCTTTTTCGCTTCCTGGCGCTGGACCGCCTACAGACCCGGCTGCACCGGTGGCGGTTCAATCTGGTCACCGGCGCGGTGAAAGAGGAGCAACTGTGCGAGTCGATCACCGAGTTCGGGACCATCAACGCCGACTACGCGGCGCGCCGCTACCGCTACACGTATGCCGCCACCGGCAAACCGGGCTGGTTCCTGTTCGACGGTCTGGTGAAACACGACCTACTCGGCGGCGGCCAGGAAAGCTATTCGTTCGGTGACGGTGTCTACGGCAGCGAGACCCAGATGGCGCCGAGGGCGGGCGGTACCGGTGAGGACGACGGCTACCTCGTCACGGTAACCACCGACATGAACGCCGACGCGTCGTACTGCCTGGTCTTCGACGCCGCCCGCGTCTCCGACGGGCCGGTGTGCAAACTGCAACTGCCGGAACGGGTTTCCAGCGGCACACATTCGGCCTGGGTAGCGGGCGCGGAATTGCGGCGCTGGGATACCTTGGATACTGAGTAGTCCGCGGCCAGTGCCGTGGGGCTGTGACGATGTGGCCCGGCTCGGCCCGACGGGTAACCCACTGGCCGGCGCAGTTGGCGTCGATCGGCGGTATTCGTTTCGCCCGTCGCTCGTCGAATTTCGAAGAGACAGTCCGGTTTTACCGTGAGCTGGTGGGGCTGCCGTTGTACGAGACGTTTGCGGCCAGCTACGGCAGCAATGGCGCGATCTTCGGCCTGCCCAGCTGGAACCTGACGCTGGAGATCGTCGAGACGGTCGACGCCGTCGCCGTGGACAACCACGAACACCTGTGTCTGTATTTCCCCGACCAGCAGGCACAGCAGGCGGCGATCGCACGCATGCAGCAGGCGGGGCTGAAACCCGTTGAGCAGCATCCGTACTGGGAGGCGACGGGAGCCGTCACCTATCGCGACCCGGATGGGCGCGAAGTGGTGTTTGCGCCCTTCGTGTTTGGGGTCAACGAGCCCGACGACAGCGCCGCCTCAGGCAGCCACGAGTTCCCGTCGGCCTGAGCCTCAGCGCCTGGCTCGACCGGCGAGGGCTGCGGCCACCGTCCACACCGAGCAGACCACCGCGCATAGCGCCCCGACCGCGCCGACGTACAGCCCGTATTCGGCCGACACCGACGGGCTGACGTTGAGCTTGTAGTACCACACCGTCAGGGCCGCGAGGAGCAGCGAAATGACCAGTGCGGCAATCGAAGCAAGCATCACCGAGAGGCCACGCCCCAGCAGCGCCCCGGCCACCAGCAACATCGAGGACAGCACCACGATGAGCTGGCCTGCGCCGAACCCCCGCGGAAGGACCAGGTTGCCGTGGGTGCCCCCGATCGCGCTGGCCCAGCCGCCGCCGTTGACCTTCGTCGTCAGCCACGGCATCCAGGCGCTGCCCCACACGACCGCGCCGAAAAGCGCCACCAGCCAACCGGGGTGCAGGCGCCGAATCATGATTGCGACATTAGCCGACTTCAACCTTGGCCTGTGCGACCGAGCGTGGCCGGTATCTCATCGCGGCGGCCCGCTGCGCCCGGCTCCGCTGCGCTTATGATCGCCGTGGGACCTTAGGTCTGTAGCGAGGACAGGTTAAACCCGGCACCCGTCGGGTCGGCCGCCTGAGCCAGCCGACCGTACGGGGTGTCCTGAGCTGGCCGCAGCACAGCGCCGCCATTGTCCGCGATTACCTGCAGCGTCTTGTCGACATCCTCAGCACCGAGATAGACGGCCCAATGCGACGGCACGCCATCGGGCAGGAACTTGGCGCCGTCCATTATGCCAAGCAGCTGCTGATCGCCGAACCACGCTGTGGTGTAGCGGAATTCGTCGGTGTCGGAAATCTGCTCGGTCCGCCAGCCGAAAACCTCGCGGTAGAACTCGACAGCGGCGCGATGGTCGCGGGTGGTCAGTTCGTGCCACACCGGGGCACCGGCCTCGCCAATCACCTCGAAGCCGAGGTGCTCCAGTGGCTGCCACAAACCGAAGAACGCTCCCGCCGGGTCACTCGCCATCGCCATGAAACCCTTGGCGGGTACCTCCATGGGTCCCATGCACATCGCGCCACCCGCCGCCGTCAGCGTGGACGCCGTCTCGTTGATGTCGGCGGTGTGGAAGTAGTTGGTCCAGCCGTCCGGCGCCTGAAATTCCGGGCTGTTGGCCATCATGCCGGCGACGAGATGGCCGTCCTTCGCCGCGTTGATGTACCCGCCGTACTCGGGTCCGGCGGATTCGAAAGTCCAGCCGAATACCGCCCCGTAGAAGTCCTGGGCACGGTCGACGTCCGATGACGCCAGATCGATCCAGCAGGGAGCGCCCGTCGGCGCGCCGTTACGGATGGGCATGTTGACCTCCTCGTGATGTCGGGTGAACCCCGGGAGCGGGGTCACCCATACCGACTCTCGCCGAACCGAAAACTAATCGGGCAGTTGCCGGGTTTAAGCGGGTTTGACCGCCAACACCTGATCCGCGCCCGTCCGGCATTCCTCGAAGACCAGCCTGCCGCCCGCGAGATACAGCCGCCACACCCAGGCGACATCTTCACCCAGCAGCGCCACGAATTCATCGAGACGATGCTCCAGCGTTTCCGCCAGCCGATTAGCGACGAACGCCACGGTCCCCGTTCATGCCCGGATCGGGCCCGGTGAACACCGCGACGAAGTTCTGCAGCGATTCGCGGATATC
This sequence comes from Mycobacterium sp., assembly GCF_052144515.1. Taxonomy (GTDB): domain Bacteria; phylum Actinomycetota; class Actinomycetes; order Mycobacteriales; family Mycobacteriaceae; genus Mycobacterium. The sequence continues at coordinate 13,199 of NZ_JBKQQD010000534.1, forward strand.
GGTGCGCAGCGCAGCGGCGACGATCATGCCGATCGGCCCGAACAGCGCCGGTCCACCGAGGTGCACGTTGAAGCTGACAACGGAGTCGTCGCCCTTGGGCGCAACCTTGGCGATCAGCTTCACCTTGACGCCGCCGACACCGTCTCCGTTGAGCGTCATGGCTTCCGGCGGCTTGTAATGCACGATCGTCCATTTGATCCGGTTGGGCATGCCCTTGACCTCGACATAGGACTCGACGACCGTGCCCTTCTCCAGGACGTCGGGCAGCCTGCTGCGCCACACCTTGTGGATGGTCAGCCAATCCTTGTACCGGGATAGGTCGGAGGCGTGCTTCCAGGCCTCCTCGGGAGGGAGCGGTACGTCAATGGATCCGGACAGTTTCGCCATGTGCTATTTCTTGTCGCCCCCGGCATCCGTTCCAGCCGCCTTTTTGGCCTCGTCCTGCACCTTGTGGATGGTGTCGGTGTATTTGCCCTGCGTCTTTTCGTCGACGAACTCGCCGGCCTTGTCAATCGCGGTCTCGACCTTGTCGGCGTTCTGCGCCAACAGGTCCTTCGACTTGTCCAGGAACCCCACGGCTACCGAGCCTAACGTGTCGGTGTCAGGGCTCGATCCGGCTCTCGCCACAGCCGCGGATGCACGCCCAGCATCCTGGCCCGGATCCACCACATCGCCTCGATCGCCGCCGCGCCCAGCACGCCGATACCCAGCGCGGTCGACGTCACCACAAGATTCGACGGGTCAAGAAAGAACTTCTTCTGCGCCAGCGGGAGGCTGAAGATCACCACATACGCCAGCCCCGAGGCGATTACCAGCGCCAACCGCCACCACTGGTAGGGACGCGCCGCCACTGCGAGCACCCACACCGCGGTCACCAGTAGCGTGATCAGCGCCGCCGTCGACGCCTGATCCTGTTGCTGCCACGTCGCGTGGCGACCTTTGTAGGCCACCAGGTACGACGCGAAAGTCGCGACACCGACGACAAGTCCGGACGGCAGCGCCGACGTCAGCACCCGCCGCACGAAGCCGGGGTGAACCCGTTCGTTGTTGGGTGCCAGCGACAAGATGAACGACGGGATTCCGATCGTGAACCACGCCGCGATGGTCACGTGGATCGGCTGAAACGGATACAGCAGCGGATCCGCGTGTAGCGCTTTGGAAAACAGGCACTCGATACCCACCAGCAGCGCCAGCAGCGCCGAATATACCGTCTTGGTCAAAAACAGGCTGGCCACCCGCTCGATGTTGCCGATCACCCGCCGGCCCTCGCCGACGACATACGGCAGCGTGGCAAACCTGTTGTCCAGCAACACGATCTGCGCCACCGCCCGCGAAGCCGGGCTGCCCGAGCCCATCGCGACACCGATGTCGGCGTCCTTGAGCGCCAGCACGTCGTTGACGCCGTCGCCGGTCATCGCGACGGCATGCCCGCGCGATTGCAGCGCATGCACGATGGCGCGTTTTTGATCGGGCCGCACCCTGCCGAACGTGGTGTGCGTCTCCAGCGCCTCCGCCAGCTGCGCCTGGTCGCTGGGGAGCTGACGGGCGTCCATGGCGTCGCCGTGCAGCCCCAGCTTGCCGGCGACGGCGCCGACCGACACCGCGTTGTCGCCGGAGATTACCTTGACCGAAACACCCTGTTCTGCGAAGTAATCCATCGTTCCACGGGCGTCGGACCGCACCTTCTGCTCCAGCACCACGAGCGCGACCGGGGTGACCCGGCCCGGCGCCTCCGGGTGATCGACGGCCACATCGCCGCAACCCAACAGCAGTACCCGCAACCCCTGCGCCCCGATCCGCTCGGCCCGTTCCGCGGCCGCCGATGCGGGATCGACCAGCACATCGGGCGCGCCGATCAGCCAGTTGCCGTGGTCGCCGTAGGACACGCCGCTCCACTTGGTGGCGGACTTGAAAGGCGCTGTGGCGGTGGCGATCCAGCCGGGCGGACGTCCATAAGTCTCGGCGATCGCCCGCATGCTGGCGTTGGGGCGGGCGTCGGCGGCGGCCAGCGCGGCCAGTACGTCGGCGGCGGACTCCTGCCCCGCCCCCAGTTCCTCTACGCCCGAGACCCGCATGCCGCTTTCGGTCAACGTGCCGGTCTTGTCGGCGCAGACCACGTCGACGCGGGCCAACCCCTCGATCGCGGGCAACTCCTGCACCAGACATTGGCGTTGACCGAGGCGGATGACGCCCACCGCGAACGCGATCGACGTCATCAGCACGAGGCCTTCGGGCACCATCGGCACCAGCGCCCCCACCATCCGCAGCACCGACTGCCGCCACCCCGCGTGCGTCATGAACAACTGGGTGTAGATCGTCAGCAGCCCGGCCGGCACCAACAGGTAGGTGACGACCTGCAGGATCCGGTTAATGCCATTGCGCAGTTCGGATTTCACCAGCGTAAACTTGCTGGCCTCCTCGGCCAGCGCGGCCGCGTAGGCGTGCGGGCCAACCTTGGTGGCGCGGTAGGCACCGACACCGGCGACGACGAAACTGCCCGACATCACCGCAGCGCCAGCAGCCTTGGCGATCGGATCCGCCTCACCCGTCAACAGCGATTCGTCGACCTCCAGGTTGTCCTCCTCGACGATCTCGCCGTCGACGACGATCTGGTCCCCGGGGCCGAGCTCGATGATGTCATCTAGCACCACCTCGCTCGGCAATAGCGTTGCAGTACCGGATTGCCTGCGCACCAACGGTTTCGCCTGCCCAATGATCGCCAGCTTGTCCAGCGTCTGCTTGGCCCGGATCTCCTGGACCATGCCGATGACGCTGTTGGCGATGATGAGCAGGCCGAACAGCCCGTTGATCACCGAACCCGTCAGCAGCACGATCGCCAGCAGCACGCCCAGGATGGCATTGATACGCGTGAAGACGTTGGCCCGGACAATATCCGCGATGCTGCGCGCGGCGCGCTGCGGAACGGCGTTGCTCCTACCCTCGGCTACCCGCTGCGCCACTTCCGCATCGCTGAGGCCGGAGGCGGTCATCGGGTGAACGTCCCCAACTTGTTCGCGTCGTAATACTCCAAACTCAGCGTGTTGCCGGCGAAGGTCGCCTTGGAAATCGTTCCGGGCGGCGCGTTTTCATTCGCCAACGTGAACGTGAAGATGTCACTGTCCCAGTGCGCCAAGGTGAACGTCTGGTTTTTCGGCCCCAAGGCCAGCTGCAGTGTGCCGTCACGTTCGGTCACGACGGCCGGACCCCAGTAGTCATTCGCGTACAGGCCGACGTAGTCGCCCAGCGGCCTGGGCGGCACGGGGTTGTCCGGGGGTTGCTTACCGACCAGTGAGCCCTCCGGGTTGGTGATAGGGGCGATCGCCTTCTTGTACAGGGCCGCCCAGTCCTCACGAACCTGGCCGTACTGCACCAGATCCATGAATTGCGCGGTCAGTGTCTCCGGCACGCCGAACGGTGCGGCGTTGGTCAGGGCGATGATGGCGAGATCCTCGGACGGCATCGCCACGAAGTTGGTCGCCTCCCCCATCACGAAGGCGCCGGAATGGCTGATGGTGGTGCGCCCTGACGAGTTCACCGACACCGCGAAGCCGTGACCGTAGAAACTGGCCCGCGCCTTCGGGTTCGCCGGGGGCACCGAAACGGCTTGCGGGGTAAGGGCGGGCAGCAGGGCCTCCGGCGAGGTGATCCGCTGGCCGTTGTACGTTCCGTTGGCCAGCAACATCGTCAGCCAGCGGGCCATGTCGTTGACCGACGAACTCACCCCGGCGGCGGGAGACTGGGGATCGGGATCCCGCTGGAATCGCGATTCCCACTTGTCCCCGACCTTGACGTGGTTGACGGCGTGATTGGGGCGGGCCAAAAAATCGGCGAACCGCGAACTGGTCGACGCCATCCCCAGCGGGCGGTAGAGCACCTCGTCGGACAGGTCCTCCCATGACTTGCTCGCCGCGGCGGACACCGCCTCGGCGGCGGCCGTCAGCCCGAAGTTGGTGTAGGCGTAGCTGATTCGAAAGGGCGCCAGCGGCAGCTGCCGCATCCGTTCCAGCGTCTGGCGGCGGTCATAGTCCAGATCCTCCAGCTGGTCACCGGCGTTGCCGGGCAGCCCGGAGCGATGCGAGTACAGATCGGCGATGGTCACATTGCTGCTGACGTAGGGATCCGACAGCGCGAACCACGGCAGCCTGGATACCACGGGCGTGTCCCAGCTGACCACGTTGTCGGTGACTTCATGGGCCACCACCGTCGCACCGACCGATTTGGAGATCGACGCCAACTGGAAGACGGTGTCGGCGTCGACCTTGTTGTCCGCGGCGTCACCTTTGCTGGTGTCTTTGACACCAAAGCCCTTGGCATACATCGTCTTTCCGCCGTGCACAATTGCCACCGCCATCCCCGGGATGCCACTGTTTTTCATCAGGTCGGCAACCAGGCCGTCGACCTTGGACACGGCATCCTCGATGCGGCCGGCGGGGATCTCGACTCCCGACACCTCGTAGGGAGGCGCGTCGGACAACGGGGACGGGGACGGGGGCGAGCTGGCCACGGGTGGCGCCGGTCGACATCCCGTCAGCGCCAGCAAGACCATGATGACAGCGGCCGCCGCTCGTTTCGTCATGGGTGAAGCCTGCTCCTAGGGCGAGCAGACGCAAAAGCCCCC
>NZ_JBKQQD010000535.1:0-49826 GCF_052144515.1 Mycobacterium sp.
ATCGGTCGCGTCGCTGGCGTCCAATTCCGCCCGGATCCGGCCGCCGCCGCGCCGGGCGACGGTTGTCGAGTCTTGCAGTTTGGCGAACAACGACGAGCCCGCCGCCGCGGGAAAGGATTGAAACCACTGGCGGGCGTCGAGGCTGAATACACCTGTACGCGCCCGGTCGGCGCCGAGCACCAGCTGCATCGCGGCCAGCCCTTCCTCGGCCGTGATCATCGAGATGCCGAGAGCGGCGAAGAACTGGGCACGCCCGACCTCGGCCCATGGGCCCCAGTTGATTCCGACCGCGGGAAGTCCAAGGGAGCGCCGATAGGCGACAAGGCCGTCGACCCACGAGTTCGCGGCGGCATACGCTCCCTGGCCGGGCGCGCCCAGCAGGGAGGCTGCCGACGAGAATGTCAGCCACCAGTCGACGTCTAAGTGGGCGGTGGCCTGATGAAGCCGCCAGCTGCCGGTGACTTTCGGAGTGAACACGCGCCGCGCGGCCGAATCCGACATATTCAGCACAATCTCATCATCCAGAACCATTGCGCTATGCAGGACTCCGGCCAACCGGAAACCGGCGTTTTCGACCGCCGCCACCAGCCGATCGGCTGTGCCGGGTTCGGCGATGTCGCCGGTGACCACCTCGACCCGGCTACCCGCGGCGTTCATCTCCGCGATAGCCGCCCGAACGTCGTCGCTGGGAGCCGAACGCCCGTTCAGGACAATCAATCCCGCGCCTTGCTGCGCCAGCCACTGTGCGATGACGAAACCGAGACCGCCCATGCCGCCGACGATGAGGTAGCCGCCGTCCGGGCTTACCAGTGGTTGCGGTGGCGGGGACGTGACCGCTTCGATGCTGCCGCTGCGCGGGATCGAGACGACGATCTTGCCGGTGTGCCTGCCGGAGGCCATGAGCGCAAACGCGTCGGTCGCTTTGTCGAGGCTGAACTCGGTAACGGGCAGCACCTGCAATTTGCCGTCCGACACATGCTTCAGGACGTCTTGGAGCAGATGGCGGTACCGTGCCGGCTGCAGCCGCAGATTCAGGTCGAGGTCGACCACCGCGAAGGAGGCGCTTTTGGCCAGCGCGGCCAGCCCCAGGCTGGCATCGGCAAAGACGTCCTTCTTGCCCAGTTCGATGAACCGGCCACCGGGAGCAAGTATCTGCACTCCGCGCTGAATCGCTTCGCCCGGCAGCGAATTGAGAATGACATCCACCCCGTAGCCTTCTGTGACGTCGAGTATCTCATCGGCGAATTCGACGCTTCGCGAGTCGCCGACGTACTCGACGCCGAGCCGGGACAGCATTTCGCGTTTGGCATCCGAGCCGGCCGTGGTGTAGATGCGGGCGCCGATCATCTTGGCGATCGAAAGCGCCGCCAATCCCACACCGCCGGTGGCGGAATGGATGAGCACGCGTTCGCCGGGCGACAGCCGCCCGACCTCGCACAGCGAGTGCCAAGCGGTCAGATACGCGATGCCGAACGTGGAAGCTTCGCGATCCGGCAGCGTGTCGGGGACGCCGACCACGAGGTCTGCAAGAGTCGTCAGGTGGGAGCCGAATGTGCCCGGACCGAAGGCGATGACACGCTGCCCGATCTCGACCGAGTCGACATCGTCGCCGAGAGCGGTGACGAAACCGACACACTCGCCACCGATCACGGGCGCGGCACCGTCAAGTCCCGGATACACCCCCATGGCCTTGAGCACGTCGCTGAAGTTGAGTCCGGCAGCGACGACACGAACCTCGACCTGGCCGGCTTGCGGCCGGATCCGCTTCACCGCGTGCACCCTCAGCGCGTCCAGCCGTCCGGGCTCATCGATCTGCAGCCGGACAGCGCCTCCGGAAAGGCCTGAGCCGTCCAGGTTCACGACCGTGCGGCGGGATTCGACCGCCAGATCGCCGGTCGCCGTGGTGGGTGCGGGCATCAGCCTGTTCACATATCGCTGCCCGTCGCGGAAGGCGAGCTCGTCGGCCTCCGAACCGGCGAGCAATTCGTCGGTCAAGGCGAGAAGTGAGCCGGTGCCCTCCGCATCGACGTCGACGACTGTGGTCTTCAGTTCTGCATGCTCGAATGTCAGCACCCGCGCGATTCCACGAAGCTGCGTCTGCGCCAGCGTGACTCGATCACCAGGATCGAGCTGTTGTGCGCCGCGGGTGAGGATCCACAGCCGCGGGCTGTTGCGGGCGCCTATGCGCGACACCGTCTTGACCATGTCGGCGATCAGCAGCGTGCGCGCCTGCGCCAAATCGAGTTGACCCTGATCCGGCAGTGACTCGTCGACGGATCTCGGTGGACAGACGACGACGATGTTCTGCCACCCGATATCGGTTCGGGTGATCGCAGCGCGCAGCTGTGCTGCGTCGTTCGGGGACACCAGCTCGACGTCGGCGATGCGGTCGCGAAGCGACGCCTGCAGCGCGCTGAGCAGCGGGTCGCCGGCGGCGGGGTCACCGATCAACAACAGGCCGCCGGGAGCGCCGGCAGGTTTGTCAAGTTTGTCTAGGGGGGACGACTCCCACTCCAACGTGTACAACCGGTCGGTGAGTTCTGTTGCGCCGCCTCCTGATCGCAGCACCGCCATGTCGACTTCGTCGATGCGCAGCAGCGGTCGGCCATTCGGATCGGTGAGTAACATCTCGCCGACGAGCCGATCCGGGCTATCGGTTGCGGCCAGTGAGCCGAATGCGCGGACACCGTCGGCGACGTCGCCGAACACGTGGATGCCCGCGAAACGTATCGGAAGCACCAGGGTCTGCCGGTCGGTGTGCCCGGCGGCCAAGTCGGTTGCCGCCCGGGTGGCACCTAGTGCCTGCAACGCGATATCCACCATTACCGGATGCAGGAGTAAGTTGCGGGAACCCGCCTTGGCCGAAGAAGGTAGCCGCACGTCAGCACGGACGGCACCGGACTGCGAGACGGTGAGCCCGACGATTCCGCGAAACGCCGGTCCGTGTTGTTGGCCGGCGCCACGCAGCCGCTGATACAGGTCGTCGGGGTTGAGTTCGGCCGCGACGTCGTCGGTCTGGGCGGCGTGGCTTGCCTCGGCGCACGGCACCTCACGATCCGATAGTGTCGCGCGCCCAACTGTGGCGGTGGCATGTGTGATCCATGTCAAAGAGGCACTGCGGGTGCGCATTTCGACCCGGCACAGCTGTTCGTCACCGATGAGCGTGGTGACGAGAACGGTGCCGCTGGTCACGTGCATGACCTGGTGAAGACTGAGCTCGCGGATGGTCCAGGGCTGATCTTCAGTGCCTTGCGGGCCTTCTGGGCCGTGTACGGCCCCGAATGCGTCCATCACCGCCGCCAGCGCAATCTCGGCGTAGGCCACCCCTGGTAGGACGCAGAGATCGTCGATGCAGTGATCCCCGAGCCACAGCAGATCCGGGCTGAGCTCGTTTTCCCATACCCGGGTGCCATTGGTCGGGTCGATGACACCGATGCCCAGCAGAGGGTGGGTGTGTGCGTCACGCGGTGCGGTCGCTGTGGGGGTGATCCAGTGGTGGGTGTGGTGCCAGGGGGTGGTGGGCAGGACGGGATGGGGTTCGGGGGGGTGTGGGGTCCTGGGTGGGTGGGCGGTGTGGGCGGTGTTGAGGTTGGTGTGGAAGATGATGGTGTCGTCGGTTTCACGCTGTAAGGTGCCCACAGCCAGGTATTTCGCGCCGTGCTGTGCGCTGCCCAGGGTGTCTGTGATGGCCTGAGTCAACAACGGATGCGCGCTGACCTCAATAAACGTGTGATGATCAGCCCCCGCAGCAGCAATGGCCTGCGCAAAACGCACCGGGTTACGCATATTGGTCGCCCAGTGCTCGCCATCAAACACCGGGCGGATCTCAAGGTCGGCATAGGTGGTGGAGATAATCGGAACACTCGGCGGCTGCGGCGTGAGATCAGCCAACTCCGAACGCAGTAGCGGCTGCAAAGCATCCATAGCCGGATTGTGCGGAGCCACCTCGATATTGACCCGGCCGGCAAAACGCTCTCGGGCACGCACCTTGTCGATCAGCTCATCAATAAGCGGTGGCGGCCCGGCGATCACCGTCTGACCTGGCGAGGCATAAATCGCCAAACTCACCTGCGGATACTCAGCAATCAACGCCTCAGTATCGGCGGCGTCGAGTTCCAGCAGCGCCATACCACCCTGCCCCGACAACGGCGCCATCAGCCGCGCCCGGGTCGCGGTCACCCGCAACCCCTGCTCCGGGGTGAGCGCCCCGGCCACCACCGCAGCGGCCACCTCTCCCATCGAGTGGCCGATCAGCAAATCAGGTGTCACCCCGTAGGAGCGCCACAACGCGGTCAACGTCAGCTGCATCCCGATCAGACCCAGCTGGATCTGTTCGATGCCGACCAGCTCTCTGCCGGTGCTGATAATGTCGAGCAGCGAAAACCCGGCCTGTTGGACAAACACCGGCTCCAACTCGGCCACCGCCGCCGCAAACGCCGGCTCATCGCCCAACAGCCGACGGCCCATCCCCGCCCACTGCGACCCGCGACCTGAATAGACAAAAACCGTGCCCGGCCCGACCGAACCCTCAGCACAACCCACCACACCCGCCGCGGGCTCACCGGCCCCCAACGCCCGCAACCCCGCCACCGCCTGAGCACGACCACGCGCCACCACGGTGCCGAATTTGGCTTGCCGAGCCCGGTGGTGATTGAGCGTGTGCGCCACATCAGCCAACCCCACTGCCGACCCAGGCCCCGCCATCCACTCCGCCAACGCCGACGCCGTCGACGCCACCCGCGCCGCCGTCTTACCCGACACCACCAACGTGGACACCGCCGGATCAGGTCCCCGCTGCGGCGCCGGCACCGGATCGGGCGCCTGCTCGATCACCACATGCGCATTCGTCCCGCTGACACCGAACGACGACACCCCCGCCCGGCGCGGCCGACCGGTGGTCGGCCAGGCCATTCCGTCGGCGGCGATGGCCAGCCGAGATGCGGCCTCGCTCGCATGCGGTGTCAACTGGTGGAAGTTAAGTTGCCGCGGAATGTAACCGTTGCGTATGGCCAGCACGGCCTTCATGAGGCCGGCGACACCCGCCGCCGCTTCCAGGTGACCGAGGTTGGTCTTCACCGACCCGATCGCCAATGGATCGGAACTTTGGCGATCGCCGAAAACCTTGCTCAGCGAATCGAGTTCGATGGGGTCACCCAACGGAGTGCCCGTTCCATGGGCCTCGACGTAGTCGATGTCGGAAGGCTTCAACTTCGACGACGTTAATGCGGTGCGTAGCAACGCCTGTTGCGCCGGACCGTTGGGAACGGTCACTCCGCTGCTGGCACCGTCCTGGTTGACCGCCGTACCGCGCAACACCGCAAGGATGCGGTCGCCGTCACGCACCGCGTCATCCAACCGCTTCAGCACCACCAGCGCGGCGCCCTCACCGCGCACATATCCGTCGGCGGACACGTCGAAGGTCTTGCACTGCCCCTCCGGCGACAGCATTCCCCATCGCGAGCACGCGATGCTCGGTGCCGGGCTGAGCAACAGGTTGGTTCCACCCACCAACGCCATGTCGCTTTCCCGCCCGCGCAGGCTCTGACATGCCAGGTGGACCGCCACCAACGACGACGAGCAGGCCGTGTCGATAACCACCGCGGGACCGCGAGCCCCGAGGATGTAGGCCAGCCGTCCGGCGGCGAAGTTCGCCGAGTTTCCGGTTGGGATGTAGGCGTCGAGGTCTTCGGGCCGCAGCCGGCCCGCCAGCGTGAGCATGTAGTCGTAGGCGGTAACGCCGACGAATACCGCGGTCTGCGTGCCGCGAATGGTGTGCGGCGGCACGCCCGCGTCCTCCAACGCTTCCCAGGCGACCTCAATTAGCAGGCGCTGTTGCGGGTCCATCGCCGCCGCTTCTCGCGGGGAGATCGAGAAGAACTCCGCGTCGAACTCATCCGGCTGCCAGCCCGTGAGAAAGCCGCCCTCGCGGCTGCATATGGTGCCCGGCACGGTGTGATCGTCGGTGTAGTAGGCGTCGGCATCCCACCGGTCGGCGGGAACCCGGACGACGCCGCTTCGGCCGTCGCACAACAAATCCCAGAACTGCTCGGGGTTGTTTACCCCGCCCGGGAACCGGCAGCCCATTCCGACCACCGCGATCGGTTCGGTGCTGGACTTTTCGGCGATTTCCAGGCGCGCCGTGAGGTCATCGATCTTGTGCAGCGCCTCGGTGATGATCGCCCGGCGATCTGGGGTCGCGGCGGTCATTGCGCTCCTCTTAGTCTTTCCGAAAGTTGTTCCAACAGCTCGGCTTCGGTGAATTCGTCATACGCATCGGCGACCGGTTGGTCATGCGTCGCATCCACTGCTTCAAGAAGCTCGGGCAGGATGGTGGCCAGATAGTCGGTAAGGCTGTACACGGTCGGGTAGTCAAAGACGACGGACGCCGGAAGAGGCTCGCCGAGACTTTCTGATAAGGCCCGCTGCAGCGTCACGCTCATGAGTGAGTCCATGCCGAGCTGGAAGAAGCCGGCCGACGGATCGAGCGCTTCGGTGGGAGGCATTCCCATCACCTTGGCGGCCAAGGCGCCGACGTGGTCGAACAACATGTCGTGTCGTCGTTCTGCTTGGCAGTTCCGCAGGTCTTTGCGGAACGCACTTTCCGGCATCGTGACGTCTTCTGGCGCCGGCAACAGGTCATCAACGACGCGAAGCGATCCTCTCGTCCGAAATGCGGCTGCCAGAAGGGGCCAGTCCGCGGCAACCACGGCAGTTCGCACTCCGGCATCCGGGCTCATCACCAGCGGCAGCGCGCCAATGGCGACCCCGTCGGCCATGGGTAGCAGTCCGGATTCCGTGCTGACCTGACCCGCGTCTTTTTGGGTGTCGGCCAAGGATTTCCACAACCCCCAATCGACGACGGTGGCCGGCAGCCCCATGACGCGACGCGCGTAGGCGAAGGTATCCAGGAAGGTGCTGGTCGCGGTGTAGTGGGCGAGCCACCGTGAACCGAGGAGACCCGAGACCGAGGAGAACAAAACGAACTGCTGCACAGGCTTTGTGAGCGATAGCTGATGTAGCAGCGTTGCGGCGTTCAGCTTGGGACGAAACATGGCGGAGACGTCGTCGTCGGTCATCTCGCTGAGCAGAACCGGTCCGCCCGCGAAGGCCGCCAGGTAGATTCCCTCAAGTGGCGGCAAGTCCGTCCCAAAACGGTCGAACAGTGCGCGCATCGCGGCGGCGTCGGTTGCGTCGGCGGCCACTTCGATGAGGTTCGTCCCGGTCGATGCGAGGCTTTGGGTCAACTCCTGCAGGGAGCCCGGTTTCCGGGCCACCGCGACGACCGTTTTGGCCCCCATCCGCGCGAGCTGTCGGATCAGATGCGGTCCGATGTTGCCGGTAGCCCCGATGACAAGCTGGCTGGTCTCCGGGCTCAGTTTCACCGGGGAGGCCGTGGGCGCCGTTCGCCTCAGCCGGGGCACATGGCATGCACCCGACCGGTAGACGACCTGATCCTCTTCGTCGGCACACTGGGCCGCGGCCAGCACATGCCGCACGGCCAGCTCCGCCGGCAGGGACTCGTCGAGATCGATTATCCCACCCCAGATTTCAGGATGCTCCAGTGCCAGCGAGCGACCCAGACCCCACAGCACCGCGTGGCCGGGGTTGGCTCGATCGCCTTCGGAGACGGGTTGGGCATTGCGGGTCAACACGAACAACTTGGCCGGCAAGCTGCTCGCGACCATCGCAGCGGTCAGCCTTCGTGTTGCGTGGAATACCTGGTAGGCCACCCCAACATCGAGGAGTTCGCCGGAGACCGGTGGTGCGTAGAGCACGTTGTCCACGCCGCGTAGCGCGTCGAGCAGCGGGGTCGGATCGCTGTCGTCCGCGAGCGCCGTCGGCGCGAGGAGGTTTACCCGCGATTCCGGACCGACGACACGGGCCATTTCGGCGGAGAGTCCGGTGTCTGCCACCACCAGCCAGGTAGCGGTGCTTGACATGTCGGCGGCGGGTGCCGGGCGGACCGGCCAGGTCAGCTGGTAGCACCAGTCTTCGAGCGCGTCAGCGCCGTGTTCGGCGTTGCTTGGTTGTTCGGGGCGTCCGTTCACCGCAATCCCGTTGCGGCCCGGATGTTCCAGCGCCGCCGAGCTGGCCTGCGGGGTGGTGATCCAGTGGCGGGTGTGTTGCCAGGGGGTGGTCGGGATTGGGGGGTGCGGCCCGGGTGGGTGCGGGGTCTGTGGTGGGTGCGTGGTGTCGGCGGTGTAGAGGTTGGTCCGGAAGGTGACGGTGTCGTCGGTATCGCGTTGCAGGGTCCCGATACTCAAGTATTTGGGGGAGTTGCCCTCGCGGTGCGCGTCTTCCAGGGTGTCGGTGATGGCCTGGGTCAGCAGCGGGTGTGCGCTGATTTCGATGAAGGTGTGGTGATTGATTCCGGCTTGGGTGATGGCCTGCTGGAAGCGCACCGGGTTGCGCATGTTGGTGGCCCAGTGCTCGGCGTCGAAAACCGGTCGGGTTTCAGTGTCTGCGTAGGTGGTGGAGATGATCGGAATCGTCGGGGTCCGCGGGGTCAGATCGGCAAGCTCGGCACGCATCTGGGGCTGAAGCGCATCCATGGCCGGATTGTGCGGGGCCACTTCGATATTGACCCGACTGGCAAAGCGGTTCTGCGTGCGCACTGCGTCGATGAGGGCGTCGATCTGGTCCGTGGGTCCGGCGATCACGGTTTGGCGCGGCGAGTTGTAGATGCCCAACGTCACCTGCGGGCAGTCGGCGATCAACGCCTCGGTGGCCGCGGCGTCGAGCCCTAGCAGTGCCATGCCGCCCTGTCCGGACAGCGGGGCCATCAGCCGCGAGCGGATGGCGGTCACCCGCAATCCCTCGGCGGGGGTGAGCGCTCCGGCAACGACGGCGGCGGCCACTTCGCCCATGGAGTGGCCGATCACCAGGTCGGGTTGCACCCCGTAAGACCGCCACAGTTCGGTCAGCGCCAACTGCATGCCGATCAGGCCCAGCTGGATCTGCTCGATGCCGACCAGTTCTTTGCCGCCGGCGATCACGTCGTGGAAAGAGAACCCGGCCTGTTCGACGAACACGGGTTCCAGTTCGGCCACCGCGGCAGCGAAAGCCGGTTCGTCGGCCAACAATTGGCGACCCATCCCGGCCCACTGCGAACCGCGCCCGGAGTAAACGAACACCGTGCCCGGCCCGGCCGAGCCGTCCTGACAGCCCGCTACGCCGGGGGCGTGCTGGCCGGCGGCCAGTGCGCGCAACCCGACCACCGCCTGGGCGCGTTCGCGGGCGACCACGATGCCGAATTTGGGATGCCGGGAGCGGTGATGGTTGACGGTGTGGGCCACATCGGCCAGGCCCAGCCCGGCGCCGGGGCCCTCCATCCAATCGGCGAGCACCTCCGCCGTCGCGGCTACCCGCCGCGGCGTCTTGCCCGTCACCACCAATGTCGACGCCCCGGTGTCGGTGCCGCTTGCGGATACCGGCGTTAGCTCGGGACCCTGCTCGATGATGACGTGCGCGTTCGTCCCGCCCAAGCCAAACGACGACACCGCCGCCCGCCGCGGCCCCTCCTCGGTTGGCCACCCTGAGTTCTCGGTGGGAACAAAAAATCGGGTCGCCGACGCGTTGATCGCTGGATTCCATTGCGAGAAATGCAAATTCGGCGGAATGTGGCCACGCTGCACCGCCAGCGCCGCCTTGATGAACCCCGCGATCCCGGCCGCCGCCTCCAGGTGACCGAGATTGGTCTTGACGGCCCCCAGCGCACACGCGGTGTCGCCGCGGCCATACGTGGCCGCCAGCGCCTCGAATTCGATGGGGTCACCCAACACGGTGCCGGTTCCATGGGCTTCGACGTAGTTCACACTCTCGGGTGCGACGTCGCCGGATCGCAGCGCATCGGCGATCACGTCACACTGCGCGGCCGTATTCGGCGCGGTGACGCCATTGGAGCGCCCGTCCTGGTTGACCGCGGAGCCGCGCACCACCGCCAGCACGCGGTCGCCGTCGCGCACCGCATCGGTCAACCGCTTGAGCACCACAACCCCGGCGCCCTCGCCGCGAACAAACCCGTCCGCGGCGGCGTCGAAGGTGGCGCACCGACCCTGTGGGGAAAGCAATCCCCATGCCGAAATCGCGATTTGGGTCTCCGGGCGCAGGGTCAGACTCACCCCGCCGGCAAGGGCCAGATCGGTTTCCCGCAGCCTCAGGCTCTGACACGCCAGGTGCACGGCCACCAACGACGACGAACACGCGGTGTCCACTGCCACCGCCGGACCGCGCAGCCCCAACAGGTAAGAAATCCGACCCACCGCGATGCTGTGCGCATTTCCGGTTCCGGTGTAGGCGTTCACACACTCCGGGCTCGCGGCCAGCATGGACTGATATTCGTTGAAATAAACCCCCATCATCACGCCGGTTCGGCTGCCGCTGAGGGAATCCGGGGGTATGCCGGCGTTTTCGAGGGCTTCCCAGGCAACCTCGAGCAGCATCCGTTGCTGCGGGTCCATGGCCGCGGCTTCGCGCGGGGTGATGCCGAAGAACTCGGCGTCGAACCCGGCGATGTCGGGCACGAAGCCGCCCCACTTCGTCGTCATCCGCCCGGGCGTCAACGGGTCGGGGTGGTAGAACGCATCCGCGTCCCATCGGTCCGCCGGTATCCGCGAGATCGCGTTGCGGCCTTCGATCAGCAAGTCCCAGAAGCTATCCGGGCCGGCGGCATCCCCCGGAAACCGGCAACCAATGCCCACCACCGCGACGGGTTCCGCCACCGCGATCCGAGAGATCTTGTTGAACTCCTCGGCGAGGGCGGCGCGCTGCTGCGCGGTCATACCGGATATTCGGCTGAAGGCCGTTCGCATCACGCTACCTCTCGGCCTCGGTCGAGGTCGATTCGATCTGGTCGAACAGGCTGTCCAACACGCTTCCTGCCGACGCGGATAGCGCGGCCATCTCGTCTTCTTGCGAATCATGCTGCGGTGCAACAATTTGTGCCAGATATTCGGCGAGTGATGCAACGGTCGGGTGATTGAACAGCATGGTCGCAGACAGCTCAATCCCAACGAACTGCTCTGCTTCACGCCGAATCGCCATTGCCATAAGGGAGTTGAGGCCGAGTTCGGCGAAGGGCCGGTCGGTGTCCAGATCCGTTTCAGGCAACCGGAGCTCGGCGGCGATGATGGTCCGCAAACCACTTTCAAGTTCATTGCGTACATCCGCGGCCGACATTTGCGACCAGTTCCGTGCCGGGAGCAGGTAGGTGTCCTCAGCGGCCGATCCGTCCGCACTGATAGGCGAGGGCACCGGCACCACAACCGCTTGCGCGATGTCGTAGCCATCGAGGTACTCCCAAGCGGTGAACGCCTCCGACGGTGTGATGTCACGCGAACCCATTCGCTGTAGCTCTGCGCTGAGGATCTGGGCGTCTGCGGCGAATCCCAGCCCTCGCCAGGCTACCCAGTCGAGGCTCATGGTGTGGCAGCCCTGTTGGCGGCGCGCTCGTGCCAACGCGTCCAGGTAGGAATTGGCGGCGGCGTAAGAACCCTGCCCCGGAATACCGAATATGCCTGCAGCCGAGGCGGTCAAGAAGAAGAAGTCCACGCTTCCAGGTGGAAATGCCTCGTGCAGCACCTGGCTACCGCCGATCTTGGGCCACATGACCTGCCGCACCGGATCGTCGGTCATCTTCGTCACCAATTGATCGTTCGTGACGCCTGCGGCATGGATGATCCCGCGAATCGGCGCGGCCCCGTCGCGATCGCGCCTGGCCAACAGGGCCTGCACATCGTCGCGGCGTCCGACGTCGACGGCGACGGCTTCGACTGTCACACCCCGCATCTCCAGGGCGCGAATCGCGTCGATCTTCTGGCGCAGTTCGGCGTCGAGGGTGTCCAGTTCCCAGTCCCGCCTTGGCGGTAACGGCGTGCGGCCGGTCAGTACCAATCGGCGAGCGCCGCGGTCGGCGAGCCAACCTGCCATCAGCAGGCCAAGTGCGCCCATTCCACCGGTGATGAGGTAGGCCGCATCGGGTCTGCATTGGAAGGACTTGCGCACCGGCCTGCCGCGGACCGGTGCCAATGTCGGCGCGAGCACTACGCCCTCACGTAGCACCAAGATCGACTTGCTCCGTGTTTGAAGCAGATTCGCAAGTGCGGGCCCAGATTCGTCGAGGGTGTCGTCGACCGCGAGATCGGCTAGTCCGCCCCACAGTTCGGGATGCTCCGCGGCGATGACGCCCGCTAAGCCCCACAAGAAGCTCTGGCGTAGCGCGGACGGGGCCACGGATTCGTGGACTCCGCGCGTGACGATCCAAAGCGCGGCGGGGTTATGCGGCTCTCGCTCCGCCAAAGTCCGCACCAGACCGCTGATTTCGGCGGAGATACGCACGGCGAAGTCGACGTCGGCCTCGGTGGTGCTTGCCGGGTGGGAATCCGCGATGTAAACGACGTAGCGGGCCTCAGACACCCCATCCGCCGCCGCGTAGCCCGCCTTCTCGAGGCGCAGCCTGAGCAGGGCGCCATCATCGCCGATTACGGCGACAGGCCCTGGACCGGTGGCTCGTCCCGCCGCCGGATGGGCCTGCGCATCATCCAGATCGGTCCGCGGTTGCCAGTCGATCGTGTGCACGAACTTCCTGGCATCTGTCCAAGCACCCGCATCGGATTCGACGGGACTGTCCGGCCCGGCCGGTTGTGCCCCAGCAAAGTCCAGCGCCCGATACCGAAGTGACCGCATCGACGCCCACGGGAGTCCGCCGCGGGTGGTGACTGTGACATCGACGGTGATCCCGTCGCCGTCGCGAGCGGTGCGGTTCAGTGTGACCGAGCCACCCGGTGTGGTGACAGCATCGCTGAGCCACACCTGCTCGATGCTTGCCGGCACGTAGAGCCGCGCATCGGAGACGTCGGACAGCGCGGCTGCGTGAACTGCGGCGTCGAGTAGCGGCCCGATTGACCCTCCGGGCAGAGCCTCGGGGAGGTCGATCGCAACCTCGAGGCCGGCTGACGTCGGTGTCCATGAATCCACGGACCACTCGAAGGGCAGGCCGTCGACGCCACGCAGTGCGAGCAGCGCGGCTATGTCTGGAATTGGGTCGCTGTGACCATTCGTGTGTGCGTGACCGTTGGCCTGATAGGGCTCGTTCGAAGCGACGACGGAACCCGTCGGTGACGACGAAAGCTGTGCGGTCACATGCCGCGTCCAGTTTTCTGAAGGGGTTTCGGTTGCTGGACTTGAGGCCAGGCTGATCGATTGGTTGTCGGCGACAACCTGGATCAGGCGCGGCCGGTCGGCGAAAATGGGCTGCTCAAATCGGATCCCGGTTAGCGCGGAATGGCCCAATTCTGCTGCAGCACAAAGGATTGTGTGCAGCACAACAGATGCTGGCACCACCTCGACCCCGTGGAATCGATGCCGGCCCTGGTACGGCTTGGCGTCGGGAGCCAGCCTCGCTTGCCAGAGGTGTGAGGGCGAATTCCCTGAGACCGCGGTGACCGTGGTGTGTCGGCCGAGCAGGGTGCCCGCCAGCGGTGCCGATCCAACGGAGTTGGCCGGGCATTTCGTGGTCATCCAATGGCGGGTGTGCGCCCAGGGTGTGGTGGGGATCGGGAGATGCGGCTCGGGGGGATGGGGGGTGTGTGGTGGGTGCGTGGTGTGCGCGCTGTTGAGGTTGGTGTGGAAGGTGATGGTGTCGTCGGTGTCGCGTTGCAGGGTCCCGATGCTTGTGTATCGGGTCCCGTGCTGGGCACTGTGCAACGTGTCGGTGATGGCCTGGGTTAGCAGCGGATGTGCGCTAATTTCGATGAAGGTGTGGTAGGCGGAGTCGGCGCCGCTAACGGCCTGGGCGATGGCCTGCTGGAAATGCACTGGGTTGCGCATGTTGGTGGCCCAGTGTTCGGCGTCGAAGACGGGGTTGGTGCGCAGCTCTTCGTAGGTGGTGGAGATGATCGGGATGGTCGGGGTGCACGGGGTCAGATCAGCCAGCTCGGAACGCATCTGGGGCTGCAACGCATCCATGGCCGGATTGTGCGGGGCCACTTCGATATTGACGCGGCTGGCGAAACGGTCGCTCGCGCGGACGCGGGTGATCAGCTCGTCGATCTGCTCGGTGGGCCCGGCGATCACGGTCTGGCGCGGCGAGTTGTAAATCCCCAGCGTCACCTGCGGGTAGTCGGCGATCAACGCCTCGGTCGCGGCCGCGTCGAGCTCGAGCAGGGCCATGCCGCCCTGTCCGGACAACGGTGCCATCAGCCGGGACCGGGTGGCCGTCACCCGCAGCCCGTCGGCGGGAGTGAGCGCGCCGGCAACGACGGCGGCGGCGACCTCACCCATCGAGTGGCCGATGACCAGGTCTGGTTGCACCCCGTAGGAACGCCATAACGAGGTAAGCGTCAGCTGCATGCCGATCAAGCCCAGCTGAATCCGCTCGATACCGATCAGTTCTTTGCCGTTGGCGAGCACATCGTGCAGCGAAAATCCGGCCTGCTCGACAAACACCGGTTCCAGTTCGGCGACTGCAGCCGCGAAAGCCGGTTCGTCGGCCAGCAATTGGCGGCCCATGCCAGGCCACTGGGAACCGCGCCCGGAGTAGACGAACACGGTGCCAGGCCCAGGCGAGCCGTCCTGGGGGGCCACCACACCGGGCGCGTGCTGGCCGGTGGCCAGTGCCCGCAGTCCAGCTGTCGCTTGGGCGCGGTCACGGGCGACGACGGTGCCGAACTTGGCTTGCCGCGACCGGTGATGGTTCACCGTGTGGGCTACGTCAGCCAGGGCCACCTCGGCGCCGGGCCCCTCCATCCAATCGGCCAGCACCCCCGCGGTCGCGGCCACCCGCTGCGGCGTCTTGCCCGGCACCACGAGCGTCGACACCGCCGGATCCATGCTCCGCTCGGGTGTCGGGAACACTTCCTGGCCCTGCTCGATCACGATGTGCGCGTTCGTCCCGCCGAATCCGAATGACGAAACGCCGGCGCGCCGCGGATGCCCCGTGTCCGGCCATTCAGTCTGGGTGTCAACGACTTTCATCCGCAAGTCGGCGAACGGAATGTGCGGGTTCGGGCTTTCGAAGCGCTGGTTCGGCGGAATCTCGCCACGCTGCACCGCCAGCACCGTCTTGATGAAGCCGGCGATCCCGGCCGCTGCTTCGGTGTGACCGAGGTTGGTCTTGATGGCGCCGATGAGCAGGGGAGAACCCTCGGCGCGTCCGCGACCCAGCACCGTGCCCAGGGCGCGCGCTTCGATCGGATCGCCCAATAGTGTTCCGGTGCCGTGAGCTTCGACGTAGTCGACCTCATTCAGTTGCATCCCGGCGTTGGTGTAGGCAGCGCGCAGCACCGCCATTTGGGCCGCCGGGTTGGGGGCCATCAGCCCATTGGAGCGGCCGTCCTGGTTGACCGCTGAGCCGCAGATGACCGCAAGCACCCGATCTCCGTCGCGCTGTGCGTCGGTCAACCGCTTCAGCACCACGACCCCGGCGCCCTCACCGCGCACAAACCCGTCGGCGGCCGCATCGAACGCGCGGCAACGACCTGTCGGTGACAACGCGCCCACTTGGTCGAAACCGCGAAATACCGCAGGGGACAACAACAAATTCACGCCGGCCGCGATTGCCAGGTGGGAGTCCTGGGTCCGCAGGCTCTGGCAGGCCAGGTGGATCGCCACCAACGACGACGAGCATGCGGTGTCAACCGCTACCGAAGGGCCGCGTAGGTCGAGGAAATACGACAGGCGGTTCGCGATGATGCTCATCGCGCCACCGGTATTGCTCCAACCGTCTATCTGCGCGAGATCCGTGGAAGCAATGGCGCCGTATTCACTCAGGCATGACCCCGCGAATACGCCCGTTTGCGAACGGCGCAGCGAGTTGGGGGGAATTCCTGCGTGCTCCAACGCCTCCCAGGCCACCTCCAGCAGCAGGCGCTGCTGCGGGTCCATCTTCTCCGCCTCGCTGGGGGAGATCTCGAAGAAGTCCGCGTCGAAGGCATCGATGCCGTCCAGGAATGAGCCCCAGCGCGTGGTCCGGGTCAGCAGCGCTTTTACTTCGGGCGAGCCGTCGTCGAAGCGTTCCCACCGTTGGTCGGGGACTCGCCCGATCGAGGAACGGCGGTCACAGAGAAACTGCCACAACTCTTCTGGCCCGGATATCGCCCCCGGGAAGCGACAGCCCATTCCGATGACGGCGATCGGGTCATCGAGCGAACTTCCAGTCGTGCGCTTCAGCGTCTTTTCCGATTCGGGGTCCGGCTCGGGCGCGGTCAGGTATGCGGCCAGGGCGTTGATCGTCGGGTGCTCCCAGAAGTCGATCGGGGATACGGTCTTGCCCAACAGTTCTGTCAATTCCCCGGACAGCACGACCGCGTCACGGGAGCCCACGCCGAGGTCGGCCAGTGACAGAGCGGGGTCGACCTCGTCCGGTGTACAGCCGATGTTCGTCACCAAGTAGTCGACCAGCCAGTGGCGAAGGTCAGCCTCGCCACCAATGCTCGCCGTCATACCTTCACATCCAGCCGTTTGAATCCGTCCGTTCGATAACGTTCGACGCAGGCTGAACGCCGGATCTTGCCGCTCGTGGTGATCGGGATCGAACCAGGCGACACCAGAACGAGATCGGCCACACGCAGACTGTGGGACTTTGAAATCGCCTTGGTGATTTCACGTTTCACCGACCGGAGTTTGAGCATGGACTCTTCCCTGGAAGCTCCGCGTCGCTTGAGTTCGATGATCGCCACCAGCTGCTCGGTGATGTCGTCCGGCACAGCTATCGCCGCGACCCGGCCGCCGGTGATCTCCTGGATCGTCGCCTCGATGTCATCGGGGTAGTGGTTGCGGCCGTCGACGATGAGAAGGTCTTTGATGCGGCCCATGATGAAAAGTTCGCCGTCGGACATGACGCCCAGGTCTCCGGTCCGCAGCCACGGACCTTCCGGGGTTCCCGGCGCGGGACTGACCAACTTGGCGTTGAAAACGCGCGCGGTCTGCTCCGGCTTGCGCCAATATCCCATAGCTACGTGGTCACCATGCACCCAAATCTCGCCGACCCCTCCAGGCGGATTCTCGATCATGGTCTCCGGGTCGACGATTCGCACGGCCGACGGGTCGGGCGACCCGTAGCTGATCAGTTCGGTGCCGACCGACCGTTCGGTGCCGCAGAGCTTGGCCTGTCCGGCGGTCAGGTGCTCGTAGTCGAATCGAACCGTTTTGGGGACGGTCCCGGCTTCGGCGGACGCCACGAAGAGGGTTGCTTCCGCGAGCCCGTACGAGGGTCGTACCGCCGCGGGGCTCAGATTGTAAGGAGCGAAACGCTCAGTGAAACGTTCCAGCGTTGCCACATGAATTCGTTCACTGCCGCTGACGATTCCGACCACATCACCGAGGTCGAGACCCGCCATGTCGTCGTCGGACGTTCTGCGCACGGCCAACTCGAAGGCAAAATTCGGTGCCGCAGAAAAGGCCGATTCTGTAGTGGCTAGCAGTTGCATCCAGCAGGCCGGGCGGCGCAAAAACGACATCGGGCTTGTCAACACAGCGCTACGTCCGAGGACCAGCGGCGCGCAAATTCCGACAATCAAGCCCATGTCGTGAAACAAGGGGAGCCACGAAACCAGGGTCATGTTCGGCTTTGGGCGATCGTCCCAATAGGCGTGCGAGCATTGCGTCACGTTGGCGATGACGTTCTTGTGCGACACAACGACACCGGCCGGTGTGCGCGTCGATCCGGATGTGTATTGGAGATAGGCTGCTCCGTTAGACAGCTTAGGGGAGGCCGGCAACTGGCGTGGCGAGTCCAAATCAAGCAGATCAACCTCAATGACGAACGGGGCGGGCTGTCCGTCTTGTGCGCACGCGTATTTCGTCACGTCGCCGACTACAGAGGAAGTCGTGAGAATGGCGACCGGCTGGGAATTCCGTAATACCGCGGAAACGCGGTCGTCGTGTATGCCATATTGCGGCGTTGAAAGCGGAACCGCGATAAATCCAGCCTGTAGCGCCCCGAGGAAAGCGATGATGTATTCCAGTCCTTGCGGCGCCAAAATTGCCACTCGATCACCGGGCGAGCCGCATAGTTTGAGTTCTTCAGCGATGACGCAAGCACGCCCGTGGACCTGCGACCACGTCAAACTCTCAGCAAAGCCCTTGGGGTCCAACCCGTAGTCGATGTAGGTATACGCGGTGGTGTTTGCCTGCTGATCCGCCCGCTCCTTTAGCAAAGCGGGTAGGGAAAGGTCGGTCACCAGCATTGCACTACACTCCCATTCGGCTTTCTGCGCTCACTTTCGCTGCGTCCCCCTGTGAGCCGCCTGTCGGATCGCACATCTGGACTTCCCAGTGCTCTGAGCCCTCCCGGTCTGCGCTGACCAGGCAGCTGTGACGACTACGCAGCCCTTCCATCGAAGCACATCTGGGGGGCGTCTGATCGCACCAAATGAGCCCCGCTCCCCGTATTAGTTTGTCGCATGTAAGGTAAACATCTCTTGGGACGGGCGCGGGCGGTAATCGCAAAATCCATACCCTTCTCAAAGAGTACGCCCATGCTATTGCCAGGTATTGAGGCGTGTCTGCTGTGGTTGGTGTGACTTGTGATGCGTCGGTGACCGGTGTTTGTTGAGTGAGACTTGAGTCCTCGTTCTGGTACGCGGGTGCCGTCTAGTTTTGGGACCAGCGTCCCGTTGTGACGAAATACACAGCCCTTGCGGCGGCGCCGGGCCGGTGTGTGGCGGACCGGGGCAGCAGACCGGCTGGCCGCCCGGTCCGTGCGTCTGCCAGGTCCATCGAGCTGGCGGCGTTCCGTCGTGCAGCGAACTTGGGGCGCCGGGCTACCTGTGTGTTGACCGCCGTGTTTCGGTCGGCAGGACCTGCAGCGTAGCTAAGCTCGGGCGCACCACTCGAGGGTCTTGTCTTCGATGTCTGTTACCAGCCCTGACCAATTGTGGGTTAGGTAGAAATGATCCCCGTGAAATACGCGGATCGCGAACTCTGCCGTCGTTCGATCGCGCCACGGAGCCATGTCTTCTTGGCTTGCAATCCAATCCTTATCACCGATGAAAGCGTAAATTGGGCACGACACCGTCGTCTCCGGTGGGCAGTTATAGCCGGCAATGACACGAACGGCTCTCAATGTGGGTAGCACCCTGGCGCGAAATTCTTCATTCGCAAAAAAATCCGGATTCGCGCCAGTCATTCGGGCGGCGAAGTCCAACATGTCGTTGTCTGAAAAACCCTGAATTTCTTTGTATCTGATATGCCCGGGGGCTGAACAGGCCGACAGAAAGAGGGCGATTATGTGATGTCCTGCCGATTGGAATCTCAACGCTACTTCGAAAGCCAACAGTCCGCCCATGCTGTGACCAAAGAAGGCGACCGGATCGTCGGCCCGAGTCGACGGCTCCATGATCGCAAAGATTTCATCGGCGAGGGCCGGAATGCTTGCCAGCGGCGGCAGGCCATACCCGTCGCGCTGTCCGGGATACTGGACAGCGATCCGCTTTAGGCCTGTGGAAAACTCGCGGGAAAATGGGACATAGAATGCCGCGTTTCCGCCTGCATGCGGGAAAATATACAGCGTGGGCGCAGTTTCGCTGTTGTTCGAACGCCCGTTCACCGAGCCAGCATACCGTGCTCCACAGATGGGCCCACAGAACACCGGCATCGACACCACGAGTGTGAAAGAGTCCAGCCGCGGCGATACGCTGTAGCAGGTCACGTGGGTAGGAGTCCCCACGTACCTGCGGAAATGCGAAATGGGCCCGACACACCGGCCTTGCCACCACAGTCACAACCGCAACACCAGGCACACTGGTAACAACAGGAATTTGCAAGATGCCAGGAGGGTATGGCCGTGTACCGAGTCTTTGAAGCGCTGGACGAATTGGGCGCAATTGTCGAAGAAGCCCGTGGCGTGCCGATGACGGCGGGCTGTGTGGTGCCCCGCGGTGATGTGCTGGAGCTGATCGACGACATCAAAGATGCGATCCCTGGCGAGCTGGATGATGCCCAGGATGTGCTCGATGCGCGCGATTCGATGCTCCACGACGCCAAGGCACACGCCGAATCCATGGTGTCCTCGGCGACCACCGAGTCGGAGTCGATGCTGAACCATGCGCGCGCGGAGGCTGACCGGATCCTGTCCGACGCGAAAGCGCAGGCCGATCGCATGGTAAGCGAGGCGCGCCAGCACAGCGAGCGGATGGTCGGGGAGGCTCGTGAGGAGTCGATTCGCATCGCCACCGCCGCGAAGCGCGAGTACGAGGCCAGCGTTAGCCGCGCCAAATCCGAATGCGACCGGCTGATCGAAAACGGCAACATCTCCTATGAGAAGGCCGTGCAAGAGGGCATCAAGGAACAGCAGCGCCTGGTGTCGGACAACGAGGTGGTGCGGGCGGCCAACGCGGAATCCACGCGGCTCATCGACACCGCGCACGCCGAGGCCGACCGGTTGCGCGGCGAATGCGACATCTACGTCGACAACAAGCTCGCCGAGTTCGAGGAGTTTCTCAACGGCACGCTTCGTTCCGTCGGCCGCGGCCGCCACCAACTCCGGACGGGGGCCGGCACCCACGACTACGCGGTGCGTTAACCCGTCGGCCTTCGCGCCGTAGGATTTCCCCTATGACGCGGCGGCACAGCGACACGGCGCAGCAGCGACGTTCAGGTCCGACGTCGCCGATGGTGGTCGATATCACGCGGCTCGGGCGGCGCCCGGGAGCGATGGTGACCCTACGTGACACCGTGCCCAGCCCGTCGCGCATCGGAGCGGAGCTGATCGCGATCGAACCGGGAGCCCCGTTGGAGCTGGATCTGCGGGTGGAGTCGGTGTCGGAAGGCGTCCTGGTGACGGGGACGGTGGCCGCGCCCACCGTCGGGGAGTGCGCCCGTTGCCTGAACGCGATGCAGGGGCGCGTCGAAGTCGTCTTGACCGAGCTGTTCGCCTATCCGCAGAGCACGACGGAGGCGACCACCGAGGAAGGCGAGGTCGGGCACGTGGTCGACAACACCATCGACCTCGAGCAGTCCATCATCGACGCCGTCGGGCTCGAACTGCCGTTTTCGCCGGTGTGCCGATCGGATTGCCCAGGGCTGTGCCCGGAATGCGGTGTTCTGCTGGCCGCGGAGCCCGGTCATCACCACGACCTCATCGACCCGCGATGGGCGAAATTGGCCCAGATGCTCGATGACACCCCGAACGACTCATCGCGGGGTGAGCGGTGACCCAACCACGACCAGAGCTGCTCGACGCGCTCGGGGTCGACCTGCCCGACGAGTTGCTCGAGCTGGCGTTGACCCACCGCAGCTACGCCTACGAGCACGGCGGGCTACCGACCAACGAGCGCCTCGAGTTCCTCGGCGACGCCGTGCTCGGCCTGACCATCACCGACGAGCTCTTTCATCGTCATACCGACCGTTCGGAAGGGGAGTTGGCCAAACTGCGCGCCAGCGTGGTCAACACCCTGGCGCTGGCCGAGGTCGCGCGGAAACTGTCGCCGGGGGGGCTCGGCGCGCACATCTTGTTGGGGCGTGGCGAGTTGACCAGCGGGGGAGCAGGCAAGTCCAGCATCCTGGCCGACGGGATGGAATCGCTGCTGGGCGCGATTTATCTGCACGGCGGCATGGAGATGGCCCGCGAGGTGATCCTGCGGTTGTTCGGCCCGCTGCTGGACGAGGCGGCCACGCTGGGCGCCGGGCTGGACTGGAAGACCAGCCTGCAGGAGTTGACCGCGGCACGCGGCTTGGGCCCGCCCTCCTACGTCGTCACCTCCACCGGTCCCGACCACGACAAGGAATTCACCGCGATGGTGGTCGTGATGGACACCGAATACGGCTCGGGTGTGGGTCGCACCAAGAAAGAGGCCGAGCAGAAGGCCGCCTCAATGGCCTGGAATGCGCTCGACAGCGCTGGGAAAACTTCCGTTTAGATGCCCGAACTGCCCGAAGTCGAGGTGGTGCGCCGCGGCTTGCAGGCCCATGTAGCGGGCAAGACGATGACGGCGGTGCGGGTGCACCACCCCCGTGCGGTGCGCCGTCATGAGGCCGGACCCGCCGACCTGACGGCCCGGCTGCTGGGCGCACGGATCACCGGAACCGACCGCCGCGGCAAATACCTGTGGCTGCTGCTGGACATGCCGGCCGACCCGGACACCGCGCTGGTGGTGCATCTGGGTATGAGCGGACAGATGCTGCTAGGGACCGTCCCGCGCGCCGACCACGTGAGGATCTCCGCGCTGCTGGACGACGGGACCGTGCTGAGCTTCGCCGATCAGCGGACCTTCGGCGGTTGGCTCCTTGCCGACCTGGTGACGGTGGACGGCAGTGTGGTGCCGGTGCCCGTCGCCCACCTGGCGCGCGATCCGCTCGACCCGCGGTTCGATGCCGACGCGGTGGTAAAGGTTTTGCGGCGCAAGCACTCTGAGCTCAAGCGTCAGCTGCTGGATCAGACGGTGGTGTCGGGGATCGGCAACATCTACGCCGACGAGGCGCTGTGGCGGGCCAAGGTGCATGGCGCGCGGATCGCGGCCACGCTGACGCGCAAGCAGCTGGTCGCCGTGCTGGACGCCGCCGCCGACGTGATGCGCGAGGCGCTGGCCAAGGGTGGGACATCGTTCGATTCGCTGTACGTCAACGTCAACGGCGAATCGGGCTACTTCGACCGGTCGCTGGACGCCTACGGCCGCGAAGGCGAGCCCTGCCGTCGCTGCGGCGCGGTGATACGCAGGGAGAAGTTCATGAACCGTTCGTCGTTCTACTGCCCGAGGTGCCAGCCGCGGCCGCGCGGTTAGGTCTTGCCGTTCGCGCCGTCCTGGCCGGCCAGCTTGCCGCCGGATCCGCCGGTGCCGGCGCTGCCCTCCGGTGTCCCGGGCCCGGCGTTGCCGCCGCCGCCGCCATTGCCGAACAAGCCGGCGTTGCCGCCGTAACCGCCGTCGCCGCCGGCCGCTGCGATGCCCTCGCCGCCGGCGCCGCCGGCACCGGCGGAGCCAGAGAAGTCACCACCGTCGCCGCCGTTGCCGCCTTTACCGCCAGCCCCATCATGGCCGGTGCCGCCGGCCCCGCCTACCCCGCCCGTGCCCCCGAAGCTACCGCCGTCGCCGCCGGCCCCGCCGGCGCCACCGTCTCCCATGCCGCCGGAGCCGCCGGCGCCGCCTATCCCGCCGGAGCCCAAGAGTCCGGTCCTGGAGTTGCCGCCGGCGCCGCCAGCCCCGCCGGGCCCGTTGATGCCGGTGCCGCCGGTGCCGCCGGGCCCACCGTTGCCGGTGACCGAGCCGGGGCTGCCCCCTGCACCACCTGCACCGCCTTGTGTCTCGCCGGTGCCGCCTACGCCGCCACTGCCGCCCGATCCGCCGAGCGTGCCGCCAGCGCCGCCATCGCCGCCATCCCCGCCGGCTCCGATGCCGCCGGTGCCGCCGGCCCCGCCCGTGCCGCCGAAGCCGAACCGTCCGCCGCCCCCGCCGGCTCCGCCGTCACCCCCGGTGGTGCCGCCGTCGCCGCCGGCGCCGCCGGCCCCGGCAATCCCGCCGGGGGTAAATATCCCCCCGATCCCATCGGAGGCCGAGCCCCCGCTACCGCCGTTACCTCCGGTAGTGCCGCCGTACCCGCCGGCGCCGCCGATTCCGCCGTTGCCGGAGCCGAAGCGCCCGCCGGCCCCGCCGTGCCCGCCGTTCCCGCCGGTGCCGGTCTCACCTATGCCACCTGCTCCGCCCGCGCCAGCGTTAGGACCCCCGACGGGGCCGCCGGGGGAGAACAGGCCGGCGGCCCCGCCGTTCCCGCCGTTACCTCCATTAGTTGCGCCGTACCCGCCGGCGCCGCCGGAGCCACCGGCCCCGAACAGTCCGCCGTTGCCGCCGGCGCCGCCGGCGCCGCCGGTGGTGGCGCCAGATCCGCCGGCCCCGCCGGCGCCGCCGCTGCCAAACAGGCCGCCGTTTCCACCGCTCCCTCCGTTACCGCCGGTGGTTCCGCCGGATGCGCCGGACCCGCCGGCCCCGCCGTTGCCGAACAGGATGCCCCCGTCGCCGCCGTTCTCGCCGGTGCCGGGCGCGCCGTTGGCGCCGTTGCCGATCAGCGGGCGGTCCAAGAGCGCCATCGTCGGCACATTCACCGCCTTCAGCAGGGTCTGCTCGGCGTTGGCCGCCTCAGCGGACGCATAAGAGCCCGCGCCCCCGTTCAAGAGCTGCACGAATTGCTCGTGAAAGGCCGCGACCCGGGTGCTCAGTGCTTGATAGCTCTGGGCGTGTCCGGCGAATAGGGTCGCGATGGCCGTCGACACCTCGTCGGCGCCCGCGGCCAGCACTCCCGTCGTCGGGGCGGCCGCCGCCACATTGGCTTCGCTGATTGTCGAACCGATATTCGCCAAGTCCGTCGCGGCCGCCACCAGCGCTTCTGGAGCCGCGATGAGAAACGACATCTGACACCTCCGATACGTAATGTCCAATTACGTCACGAACGTCTTGAACCCCCCGGGGTCCCCCACCGCCGAATGATCGGCAGGAGCAGACCCTATCGTGACCCGAGGCAACACGTCCGCGTTTGCCAAGACTTCCGTACGTTTTCATATGAGGGCTCCGTCGGCGCAGGTGATAGGGGCCAGTAGAACCCGGTAAAAATGGACTCATGACAGAACTGTGGGTCGAACGCACCGGAACGCGCCGCTACACGGGGCATAGCTCGCGCGGTGCGCAGGTACTCGTCGGCTCCGAAGACGTCGATGGCGTGTTCACCCCCGGAGAGTTGCTCAAGATCGCGCTGGCGGCGTGCAGCGGATGTCCAGCGACCAGCCGCTGGCCCACCGGCTCGGCGACGACTACAAGGCCGTTGTCCGGGTGTCCGGTGCCGCCGACCGCGACCAGGAGATTTATCCGCTGCTGGCCGAGACGCTGGAACTCGACCTGTCGGGATTGTCGGCGGACGACAGGGAGCGGCTGGTGATCGTCGTGAACCGGGCCATCGACCTGGTCTGCACCGTGGGGCGCACCCTGAAGTCGGGCACCAAGGTCACCTTCGAGGTCGCTTCCGGGGCCAACAATGTCGGATCCTGACGTCCGGCTCACCGCCTGGGTGCACGGCAACGTCCAGGGAGTTGGTTTCCGCTGGTGGACGCGATGCCGGGCACTGGAGCAGGGCCTGACCGGTTACGCCGCCAACCAGGCCGACGGCCGCGTGCTGGTAGTGGCGCAAGGGCCGCGCTCGGCCGCCGAGAAGCTGCTGAAGCTGCTGGAAGGCGGCGCGGCCTGGCCGTCGCAGCCGGGGCGCGTCGACAAGGTCGCTGCCGAATGGTCGCATGCACACGAGCAGTTCGAAGGGTTCGTCGAGCGCTGACGGGCCCCGCCGAGTCACACCGGCCACAAGGGCACCGCCACGCTTTCTATGAAGCGAATCGCAAACGTGATATCGCCGGTGCTATCGGTTTTCAGCAGGCAACATCGCCTTCTCTCAGTGACTGATGTGACCCCTGTGGCCAATGCGTCGGGCTGGTTACATCTAGGCATATTTCGGGCGTTGCAACACCCCGCGATGCGGGTGGACGGGGCGATTTGAGCGGTAGTCTGGCAGGCCGTGTACCTCAAGAGTCTGACGCTGAAGGGCTTCAAGTCCTTCGCATCGCCGACGACTCTGCGTTTTGAGCCCGGCATCACCGCCGTCGTCGGGCCCAACGGCTCCGGCAAATCCAACGTGGTCGACGCCCTCGCGTGGGTGATGGGGGAGCAGGGCGCGAAGACGCTGCGCGGCGGAAAGATGGAAGACGTCATCTTCGCCGGCACGTCGTCGCGCGCCCCGCTGGGCCGCGCCGAAGTCACCGTCACCATCGACAATTCCGACAACGCGCTGCCGATCGAGTACTCCGAGGTCTCCATCACCCGCAGGATGTTCCGCGACGGTGCCAGCGAATACGAAATCAACGGCAGCAGTTGCCGTTTGATGGACGTTCAGGAGCTGCTGAGCGACTCCGGCATCGGCCGCGAGATGCATGTCATCGTGGGGCAGGGCAAGCTGGACGAGATCCTGCAGTCGCGGCCCGAAGACCGCCGCGCGTTCATCGAGGAAGCCGCGGGCGTGCTCAAGCACCGCAAGCGCAAAGAGAAAGCGCTGCGCAAGCTCGACGCGATGTCGGCGAACTTGGCCCGGCTCACCGATCTGACCACCGAACTGCGCCGCCAGCTCAAACCCCTGGGCCGTCAGGCCGAGGTGGCCCGTCGCGCCCAGACCATCCAGGCCGATCTGCGTGACGCCAAGCTGCGGCTGGCCGCCGACGACCTGGTCAACCGGCAGACGGAGCGCGACGCGATCCTCGAGGCCGAGACGACGATGCGCCGCGAGCATGACGACGCCGCCGCCCGGCTGGCGGTGGCCTCCGAAGAGCTGGCGGCCCACGAGGAAGCGCTGGTAGCGCTGTCGCAACGAGCCGAGTCGGTCCAGCAGACCTGGTTTCGGCTGTCCGCCCTGGCCGAGCGGGTCGGCGCCACGGTGCGCATCGCCAGCGAGCGCGCGCAGCATCTCGATCTCGAGCCGGCGGCACTCAGCGACACCGACCCCGACGCACTGGACGCCGAGGCCGAGCAGGTCGCGGCCGCCGAGCAGCAGCTGCTGGCGGAGCTGGCGGCGACGCGTAGCCGGCTGGAAACCGCCCGGGCGGAACTGGCCGACCGCGAGCGCGCGGCCGCCGAGGCCGACCGGGCCCACCTGGCGGCGGTCCGGGCCGAAGCCGACCGGCGGGAGGGTCTGGCGCGGCTGGCCGGTCAGGTGGAGACCATGCGGGCCCGCGTCGAATCGATCGACGACACCGTGGCGCGGCTGTCCGAGCGCATCGAAGACGCGGCCACGCGGGCGCAGCAGACTCGGGCGGAGTTCGAAACGGTGCAGGGCCGCGTCGGTGCACTGGATCAGGGCGAGGTCGGCCTTGACGAGCACCACGATCGGACGGTGGCCGCGCTGCGGTTGGCCGACGAGCGCGTCGCCGAACTGCAGTCCGGCGAGCGGGGCGCCGAACGCCAGGTGGCTTCGCTGCGAGCCCGCATCGATGCGCTCTCGGTGGGACTCGAGCGCAAGGACGGTGCGGCGTGGCTGACCGAAAACCGCAGTGGTACTGGGCTTTTGGGACCGATCGCGAAATTGGTCAGAGTCCGGTCGGGTTATGAGGCGGCGCTGGCCGCGGTGCTCGGGTCGGCCGCCGACGCGCTGGCCGCCGAGAGCTCGGGCGCAGCCCGCAGCGCGATCGCCGCACTGAAGGAAGCCGACGGGGGTCGCGCGGCGCTGCTGTTGAGCGACTGGCCGGCCCCCGACGAGCCCGCCCCGGCGCTGGGGCTGCCCGGCGGGGCGCTCTGGGCGCTCGACTTGGTCGAGGCACCGCACCGGCTGCGCGGCGCGATGAACGCCCTGCTTTCGGACGTCGCGGTGGTCGACACCCTGGCCGAAGCACTTGACCTGGTCGCGGCACGCCCGCACTTGCGCGCGGTCACGATGGCCGGCGATCTGGTTGGCGCCGGATGGGTGACCGGCGGTTCCGACCGCAAGCTGTCCACGCTGGAAGTCACCTCGGAGATCGACAAGGCCGGCGGCGAATTGGCCGCGGCGGAGACGCAGGTGGCTGAACTGAGCGCGGCACTGGCCGGGGCTCTGACCGAGCAGGCCGCCCGTCAGGACGCGGCCGAGCAGGCATTGGCCGCGCTCAACGAATCCGACGCCGCAATCTCGACCATGTACGAGCAGCTGGGTCGCCTCGGGCAGGACGCGCGCGCGGCCGAAGACGAGTGGAGCAGGCTGCTGCGGCAGCGCGAGGAGCTGGAAGCCGGGCGCACGTCGACCGTCGACGATGTCACCGAACTCGAAACCCGGCTCCGCAATGCGCAAGAGACCCAGCAGGTACACGCGGCCGCTCCGAGTTCCGCGGCGGCCCGGCAGCAGCTCGCCGCCGCCGCCGAAAACGCCCGCGCGGTCGAGGTGGAGGCCCTGCTGGCGGTGCGGACCGCCGAGGAACGCGCCAACGCGGTGCGTGGGCGGGCGGACTCGCTGCGCCGAGCGGCCGCCGCCGAACGCGAGGCGCGGGTGCGTGCCGCCCAAGCGCACGCCGCGCGACTGCGGGCGGCGGCGGTGGCCGCGGCCGTCGCCGAGTCCGGCCGGCTGCTGGCGTCGCGGTTGAACCGGGTGGTCGAGGCCGCCGCGCGACACCGCGATGCGATGACCGCCGAACGCCAGGAGCGGTCGGCGGCCATGACGGCCGTCCGCGACGAGACGCACGCGCTGAGCACGCGGGTGGCCACGCTCACCGATTCGCTGCACCGCGACGAGGTGGCCAACGCCCAGGCGGCGATGCGTATCGAGCAGCTCGAGCAGATGGTGCTGGAGCGGTTCGGAATGGCTCCGCCCGATTTGGTCGCCGAGTACGGTCCGCAGGTTCCGCTACCACCGACGGAGCTCGAGATGGCCGAATTCGAGCAGGCCCTGGAGCGCGGCGAGCAGGTGACCGCGCCCGCCCCGATGCCGTACGACCGGCCCACCCAGGAGCGCCGGGCGAAGCGGGCCGAGCGTGAGCTGGCCGAGCTGGGCAGGGTCAATCCGCTGGCGCTGGAGGAGTTTGCCGCGCTGGAGGAGCGCTACAACTTCCTGTCCACCCAACTGGAGGATGTCAAGGCTGCCCGCAAGGATTTGCTCGACGTCGTCGCCGACGTCGATGCCCGCATCCTGCAGGTGTTCAGCGACGCTTTCACGGACGTGGAACGCGAATTCCGTACCGTCTTCACGTCCCTGTTCCCCGGTGGCGAGGGCCGGTTGCGGCTAACCGATCCGGACGACATGCTGACCACCGGCATCGAGGTGGAGGCGCGTCCGCCCGGCAAGAAGGTCACCCGGCTGTCGTTGCTGTCCGGCGGCGAGAAGGCGCTGACGGCGGTGGCGATGCTGGTGGCGATCTTCCGGGCCCGCCCGTCGCCGTTCTACATCATGGACGAGGTGGAAGCTGCGCTCGACGACATGAACCTGGGCCGCCTGCTCGGCCTGTTCGAGCAGCTGCGCGCCCAGTCGCAGCTCATCATCATCACCCACCAGAAACCGACGATGGAAGTCGCTGACGCGCTCTACGGCGTGACCATGCAGGGTGACGGCATCACCGCGGTGATCTCGCAGCGGATGCGCGGTCAGCAGGTCGAGCAACTGGTCGGCAATCCCTCCTAGCCGTCGTAGCCTCCCCCGCGGCTCCGACCTGTGACGCGCCCCTGAAAGAATGTTGACGTGTCCCAAGGTCTTTGGATCGCCATCGCCGTTGTCGCCGCCCTCGTCATCATCGCCGCGCTCGTCTTTGGCCTGCTGCGTTACCGTCGGCGCCAGATCAGGCTGTCCCGGCCCCAGACTTCCCAGCCGTCGGCGCTGGACCGCTCCGGCGGGTACACCGCGTCGTCCGGCATCACCTTTAGCCAGGGTTCGACGGCTGTCGAGCCGGTCGACCGGATCGACACCAGCGGACTGCCGGCCGTGGGCGACGATGCGACCATCCCGCGCGACGCGCCGAAACGCACGGTCTCGGATGTACTGCTTCCCGAACCCGTAGCCGAACCTGTAGCCGAACGCGAGCCCGAACCTGTAGCCGAACCCGAACCCGAACCCGAGGCCGTCACGCCGCCGGTCGCTGAACCCCCGGTAACCCCGGCCCCCGAGATCCCGGAAATCGAGGCCATCGAGCCGCCGGAAGGCCGACTGGAGCGGCTGCGCGGGCGGCTCGCCCGGTCGCAGAATGCGCTGGGGCGCAGCGTGCTGGGTCTGCTCGGCGGCGGCGACCTGGACGAGGACTCCTGGCAGGACGTCGAGGACACCCTGCTGGTGGCGGATCTGGGTCCGGTGGCCACCGAGTCGGTGGTGTCGCAGCTGCGCGCCCGGCTGGCCAGCGACAATGTGCGGACCGAGGCCGACGCCCGCGCGGTGTTTCGCGACGTGCTGATCAAAGAGCTGCGCCCCGACATGGACCGCTCGATCCGCGCGCTGCCGCACGCCGACCATCCCTCGGTGCTGCTGGTCGTCGGTGTCAACGGCACCGGCAAAACCACCACCGTCGGAAAGCTGGCGCGGGTGTTGGTGGCCGACGGCCGGCGCGTCGTGCTCGGCGCGGCCGACACCTTCCGGGCCGCGGCCGCCGACCAGCTGCAGACCTGGGCGTCCCGGGTCGGCGCCGAGGTGGTGCGCGGGGCCGAAGGCGCCGACCCGGCATCGGTGGCATTCGACGCCGTCGACAAGGGCATCGAGCGCGGCGCGGACGTCGTGGTCATCGTCACCGCCGGGCGGCTGCACACCTAGGTCGGGCTGATGGACGAACTCGACAAAGTCAAGCGCGTGGTAACCCGGCGCGCGGCCGTCGACGAAGTTTTGCTGGTGCTCGACGCCACGATCGGGCAGAACGGGCTGGCGCAAGCCCGGGTGTTCGCCGACGTCGTCGACATCACCGGCGCGGTGCTCACCAAGCTGGACGGAACTGCCAAGGGCGGCATCGTTTTCCGCGTCCAACAAGAACTCGGGGTGCCGGTGAAGCTGGTCGGGCTGGGCGAAGGTCCCGACGACCTCGCGCCGTTCGAGCCCGAGGCGTTCGTCGACGCCCTGCTTGGCTAACGTTGCTTACACGGCGCGTGCGACGTTAATCCTGACGAAACACGCTGGCTCTATTAGCGAAACATCGATTGCGCATGGTTCTGGATCAGGTCACAGGCACACGCCTGATGGCCATGTGGGGGCCGACCGGAGGTGATAGCGAGTGAGTTTCCCGATAATGGGCCAGCCCGATACCGGCGATACCGCCTGGATGTTGGCGAGTTCCGCGCTGGTGTTGCTGATGACGCCGGGCCTGGCGTTCTTCTACGGCGGCATGGTGCGCACCAGAAGCGTGCTCAACATGCTCATGATGAGCATCAGCGCTATGGGCGTGGTGACGGTGCTGTGGGTGCTCTACGGCTACTCCATGTCGTTCGGTAACGACGAAGGCGGCATCGTCGGCAACCCAGGTGATTACTGGGGCCTGAAGGGTCTTATCGGTTCCAACGCCGTCAAAGCTGATCCGAGCAAGGCGCAGGCGGCCGTGGACATCCCGCTGGCCGGCACCATGCCCGCCACCGTGTTCGTGGCCTTCCAGCTGATGTTCGCGATCATCACCGTCGCGCTGATCTCGGGCGCCGTGGCCGACCGGCTGAAGTTCAGTGCCTGGCTGGTGTTCGCCGGGCTGTGGGCGACTTTCGTCTACTTCCCGGTCGCGCACTGGGTGTTCGCGGCCGACGGCTTCGCCTCCGAGCACGGCGGCTGGATCAACAACAAGCTGCACGCGATCGACTTCGCCGGCGGAACCGCGGTCCATATCAACTCCGGTGTGGCGGGTCTGGCCCTGGCGCTGGTGCTGGGCAAGCGTAAAGGCTGGCCCACCACGCTGTTCCGGCCGCACAACCTGCCGTTCGTGATGCTCGGCGCCGGGTTGCTGTGGTTCGGCTGGTTCGGGTTCAACGCCGGATCGGCGACCAGCTCCAACGGTTCCGCAGGCTCGACGTTCATGACCACCACGATCGCCACCGCCACGGCCATGCTGGCCTGGCTGCTCACCGAACGCATCCGGGACGGGCACGCCACCACGCTCGGCGCGGCCTCGGGCATTGTCGCCGGACTGGTGGCCATCACGCCGTCGTGCTCGTCGGTCAACGTGCTGGGCGCCCTGGTTATCGGCTTTGTGGGCGGTGTGGTGTGCGCGCTCGCGGTGGGGCTGAAGTTCAAGTTCGGCTTCGACGACTCGCTCGACGTGGTCGGTGTGCACATGATCGGTGGTTTGACAGGCACCCTGCTGGTTGGTCTGGTCGCGGCCCCGGAATCAACGGCAATTAATGGGGTGACTGGGGTTTCTAAGGGCCTGTTCTACGGCGGTGGATGGTCGCAGCTGGAGCGGCAGGCGGCCGGCGCATTCAGTGTCCTCTTCTACTCCTTCTTCGTTACGCTTACCCTGGCTTTCATCCTGAAGTACACCATCGGGCTGAGGCTGAGTGCCGAGGACGAGGCCGGCGGCATCGACGAGTCGGAGCACGCAGAAAGTGCGTACGAATTCGCAGTTATCGGGGCCTCGGCTATTCCGCACCGCGTCAGCGCGGAGGAAAGCCCTAACGGACTGGACGCGCGAGCGGGCGAGAAAGTGGAGGCAGAGTAGTCATGAAGCTGGTCACCGCGATCGTGAAGCCGTTCACCCTCGATGATGTCAAGACCAGCCTTGAAGAAGCTGGCGTCCTCGGGATGACGGTCAGCGAAATTCAGGGCTATGGACGGCAGAAGGGCCACACCGAGGTGTACCGGGGTGCTGAGTACTCGGTCGACTTCGTGCCGAAGGTTCGTATCGAGGTGGTTGTCGACGATTCCATCGTCGACAAGGTCGTGGACAGCATCGTCCGGTCGGCGCGCACCGGCAAGATCGGCGACGGCAAAGTCTGGGTCACCCCGGTAGAGACCATTGTGCGGGTACGCACCGGTGAACGCGGAACCGATGCGCTATGACAGTAGCCGCAGATTGCTGATCCGACGTGGACGGGCCGGGAGGGTATGAAACCCGCCCGGCCCGACCCATCTGGAGCGGCGGTAAGTGCTTGCTCAACAAGCGATTTGGCCGCCAGCCGCAGAGCGCTGCTGTCAGACGCGAATCGTGAACTAGACGCCGCCGCGCTGCGTGAAGCATTGCTGGACCTGCACGAGTCCTGGCTGAAGGCCAAGGCGGTCGAGATCGGGATCACCGACGGCAGCGGC
Organism: Mycobacterium sp.; assembly: GCF_052144515.1. Lineage (GTDB taxonomy): Bacteria > Actinomycetota > Actinomycetes > Mycobacteriales > Mycobacteriaceae > Mycobacterium. The sequence goes on from NZ_JBKQQD010000535.1 coordinate 32,674, forward strand.
TTCGCGATCGTCGGGAACGGCGGGCTGGGCCGCCGCGAGATGCTGCCGTACTCCGATCTGGATCTGCTGCTGTTGCACGACGGCAAGGACCCCGAGGTGCTGGCCGATGTCGCGGATCGGCTGTGGTATCCGTTGTGGGATGCCAACATTCGGCTCGACCACAGCGTCCGAACGGTGAGCGAGGCGGTGGGCATCGCCGGCTCGGATATGACGGCCGCTCTGGGCTTGCTAGAAGCGCGCCACATCGCCGGCGAGGAGGCGCTGTCCAGCGAGCTGATCGATGGGGTGCGGCGGCAGTGGCGCACCGGAATTCGGTCCCGGATAGATGAACTCGTCGAGATGACACAGGCCCGTTGGCGGCGCTGCGGCCGGATCTTCAACCGCGCCGAGCCCGATCTCAAGTCGGGCCGCGGCGGCTTGCGTGACGTTCAACTGCTGGACGCGCTGGCGATCGCCCAGCTCATTGACCGCCACGGCATCGGCAACCCGGACATGCCGGCGGGTTCCCTGGACAGCGCGCACCTCACGTTGCTTGACGTGCGCACCGAACTGCACCGGGTGTCGGGCCGCGGGCGCGATCAACTGCTTGCCCAGTTCGGCGATGAGATCAGCGCCGTCTTGGGGGTCGGCGACCGATTCGCCCTGGCGCGCATGCTGTCCAACGCCGGGCGCACCATCAGTTACCACTCGGAAGCCGGGCTTCGGACCGCCGTCAACGCCCTGCCGCGGCGCGGGCTGACGGCCATGGTGCGGCGGCCGAAGCGCCGACCGCTCGACGAGGGTGTCGTCGAGTATGCCGGAGAAATCGTGCTCGCCCTCGACGCCAAGCCCGAACGCGATCCTGGCCTGGTGCTGCGCGTGGCCGCCGCGTCGGCCGAGACCGGCTTGCCCATCGGCTCTGCCACGCTGAGTCGGCTGGCCGCCACCGTGCCAGACCTGCCGACCCCCTGGCCGAAGGAGTCGTTGGACGACCTGCTGGTCGTCCTGTTGGCCGGGCCCGCCACGGTGAACGTGATCGAAACGCTGGACCGCACCGGGCTGTGGGGCCGACTGCTGCCGGAATGGGACGCGGTCCGCGACCTGCCGCCGCGCGACGTGTCGCACAAGTGGACGGTGGACCGCCACACCGTCGAGACCGCCGTCAACGCCGCGCCGCTGACCACCCACGTGGCGCGATCGGACCTGTTGGCGATCGGTGCGCTGCTGCACGACATCGGCAAGGGGCGGGGGATCGATCACTGCGTGCTCGGAGCTGACCTGGTGATCCCGATCGCCGAGCGGCTGGGGTTGCCTGCGCCGGACGTCGACACGATCTCCAACATGGTCCGCCACCACCTCCTGCTGCCCGTCACGGCAACCCGAAGCGACCTGAACGACCCCAAAGTCATCGAATCCGTGTCCGAAGCTCTGGGCGGGGATGCGCAACTGCTTGAACTACTGCACGCGCTGGCTGAGGCGGATTCCAAAGCCACGGGCCCGGGGGTGTGGAGCGACTGGAAGGCCTCCCTGGTGGCCGACCTGGTGCGCCGCTGCCGGATGCTGATGGCGGGTGAGCCACTGCCGAAGGCCGAACCGACCACGCCCCACTATCTTTCGTTGGCGGCCGACCACGGGGTGCACGTGGAGATCAACCCGGCCGAGGGCGAGCGCTTCCACGTGGTGATGCTCGCTCCGGACGCGCCGGGGCTGACGTCGAAAGCCGCTGCCGTGCTGGCGTTGAACTTCCTGCGCATTCATTCGGCGACGGTCAACATTCACGAGGGCGTCGCGATCACCGAATTCGTGGTGTCACCGACGTTCGGTTCCCCGCCCGAAGCCGGCCTGCTGCGTCAGGTTTTCGTGGGCGCTCTCAACGGCGTCGACGTCCTCGACACGCTGGAGAAGCGGGATAGCGACGCAAGCAGTTCGGCGCAGTCCCGGGCCGGGGAGGTGCAGTTCGGCGCGCCGCTGACCCGTTCGACCGCCCCGCCCCGCATCCTGTGGCTCGACGCGGACACGTCGGGCCAGCTGATCTTCGAGGTGCGCGCCATGGACCGGTTGGGTCTGCTCGCTTTGCTGGCCCAGGCGCTGGAGCGTGCGGGAGCCGACATCGAGTGGGCCAAGGTCAACACGTTCGGATCGACGGCGGCCGACGTGTTCTGTGTGACAGTGCCTTCCGAGTCCGACACGGCCGAGGTGCGGGGCGTCGTCGAGCAACAGCTCTTGGCCGTGCTGGGTGTGCCCGCGGAGGTCGTTGTCGGCGCGCCTGTCGGCGATTAGGTCTCACGACTGTTCTGCGTTGAGTTGGCGCACGGCGTCGATGCGCGCCCTGAGCTGGTCGCGGGTTGCGGCGGCGATCGGCGGGCCGCCGCAGCGGCGCCGCAGTTCGTTGTGGATCCATCCGTGCGGTTTGCCGGTGCGGTGGTGGGCCACCGATACCAGGGCGTTGAGTTCGCGGCGCAACTCGCGCAGTTGGCCATGCGTGGTGATCGGGGCCGCCGGCCGCCCTGCCTCTTTGTCAAGCAGCGCCCGCTTTTGCAGCTGCGCGTCTTGGCGGCGGTGCAGCAGGGCGCGCATCTGCTCAGCATCGAGCAACCCGGGGATGCCGAGGTAGTCGGCCTCCTCGTCGCTGCCGGCGGGGGTGGCCGTGCCGAACGAGGATCCGTCGAAGATGACCTGATCCAATTCCGCGTCGGCCCCCAACGAGGTGAAGCCCTTCTCGGTGTCGGGCTTCTCGGTTTGCGTTGTGACGGCTGGATCGTCGAGGAGGGGATCGTCGGTTTCGCGGTGCGGTTGTCCGAGCACGTGATTGCGCTGGGCCTCCAGCTCGCTGGCCAGCTGCAGCAGGTTAGGCACCGACGGCAAGAAGATGCTTGCGGATTCTCCCGCCCGGCGAGACCGCACGAACCGCCCGACGGCCTGCGCGAAATACAGCGGCGTCGAGGCGCTCGTGGCGTAGATCCCGACCGACAGCCGGGGCACGTCGACACCCTCGGACACCATGCGCACCGCGACCAGCCACCGGCTGGTGCTCTCGGCGAAACCGGTGATGCGCGTTGACGATCCGGGGTCGTCGGACAGCACCAGCGTGGGTGCTTCCGAGGTGATCGTAGTCAGCAGCCGCGCGTAGGCGCGGGCCGCGGCCTGATCGGAGGCGATGATCATGCCGCCGGCGTCGGGCACGTGGGTGCGCAGCTGGCGCAGCCGCTGGTCGGCGGCCGCGATCACCGCGGGTATCCATTGACCGGCCGGGTCCAGCGCTGTCCGCCATGCCCGTGCGGTCTGCTCGGCGGACAGCGGCTCGCCCAGTCGTGCCGCGTGCTCGTCGCCGGCGCTGTCCCGCCAGCGCGCCTCACCGGAGTAGGCGAGGAACACCACCGGCCGGACCACGCCGTCGGCAAGCGCTTCGGCATACCCGTAGCTGTGATCGGCCTCCGAACGCGCCACTCCGTCGGGGCCGGACGTGTAGGTGACGAACGGGATCGGGCTGTCGTCGCTGCGAAACGGTGTGCCCGTCAACGCAAGTCGGCGGGTGGCGTCGCCGAACGCTTCCCGGATCGCGTCGCCCCAGGTCTTGGCGTCGCCACCGTGGTGGATTTCGTCGAAGACGACCAAGGTTTTGCGCTGCTCGGTGCGCACCCGGTGCAGCGTCAGGTGCGCTGCGACCTGGGCGTAGGTGACCATCACGCCGTGATATTCCGGCGAGGTCTGGGGCTTGGTGTTGGAGAACTTCGGGTCCAGGGCCAAACCGTAGTCCGCCGCGGCCCGTGCCCATTGCACCTTGAGGTGCTCGGTGGGCACGACGACGGTGATCTGCTCGACGGCGCGCTGACCGAGCAGTTCGACGGCCACCCGCAGGGCGAAGTTTGTCTTCCCCGACCCGGGGGTGGCGACGGCCAAAAAATCGCGCGGCGAGCCGGCCAGATACTTCACCATCGCACGCCGCTGCCAGCCCCGCAGCGGCCGGACCTGCTCTGTCGACAAAGCTCCCCTGTAGATGCTCTGCGGCGGTGCTTCGGCCGCGTTGGTTCGCGGGTGTGAAATGTAGCACGGCAATAGTTTTCGGCGCTTTTTCGGCGCGTTGCGATCCAGCGGCGTGTCTTACACCGTGCGGGTCAAACGGTCGGCGAGCAGCGCGGCGAACCTGGCCGGATCGTCGAGCTCGCCGCCTTCGGCGAGAAGGGCGGTGCCGTACAACAATTCGGCGGTTTCGGCAAGGCCCTGGTCTTCGGGGCGATCTTTGTGCGCCTGCTGCAAGCCGGTGACGAGCGGATGAGTCGGGTTGAGCTCCAGGATCCGCTTGCCGACCGGAACCTCCTGCCCGGCAGCCCGGTACATGCGTGCGAGCGCCGGTGTCATGGCGAAGGTGTCGGTGATCAGGCAGGCGGGCGACTCGGTCAGGCGCGTGGACAACCGCACTTCCTTGACGTGATCATCCAGGGTCTCCTTCAACCAGTTCAGCAAGTCGGCGAACTCTTTCTGCTGCTCCTCGCGCTCGGCATCGCTGGTATCCCCTTCGGACTCGAGGTCCACCTCGCCCTTGGCGACCGACTGCAAAGGTTTGCCGTCGAACTCGGGCACCAGTCCCACCCAGACCTCGTCGACCGGGTCGGTGAGCAGCAGCACCTCGTAGCCCTTGGCCTTGAAGGCCTCGAGGTGAGGCGAATTCACGACCTGCTGACGCGAATCTCCGGTGGCGTAGAAGATTTGCTCCTGGCCTTCTTTCATGCGCCCGACGTACTCGGCGAGGGTGGTGGGTTCCTCGTCGCTGTGCGTCGAGACGAACGAGGAGATTTCCAGCAGCGTGTCCCGGTTGTCGAAGTCCGACATCAGGCCCTCTTTGACGACCCTGCCGAACTGGGTCCAGAACGTGCGGTAATCGTCAGGCCGCTCGGTCTGCAGATCCTTGATCGCCGAGAGGACCTTCTTGGTCAGCCGGCGACGGATCGCGTTGATCTGCCGGTCCTGCTGCAGAATTTCGCGGGACACGTTGAGCGACATATCCTCCGCGTCGACGACGCCCTTGACGAAGCGCAGGTACATCGGCATGAGCTGGTCGCAGTCGTCCATGATGAAGACGCGCTTGACATACAGGTGCACCCCGATCTTGGCGTCCTGGTTGAACAGGTCGAACGGGGCGCGCGACGGGATGAACAGCAGGGCCCGGTACTCGAAGGTGCCCTCGGCCTTCATCGGGATGATCTCGAGCGGCTCGTCCCAGGCGTGGGCGATGTGCTTGTAGAACTCCTTGTACTCGTCGTCGGAGACCTCGTCTCTGGACTTGGCCCACAGCGCCTTCATCGAGTTGATGGTCTGGGTCTCGATGGTGACCTGCTCTTCCCCGCCCTCTGCCCCTTCTTCTTGGGAGGCGGGGGTGCGTCGCTCGACCTCCATCCGGATGGGCCACGCGATGAAGTCGGAGTAGCGCTTGACCAGCTCCTTGATCTTGTACTCCGCGGTGTAGTCGTGCAGCTCGTCCTCGGCGTCTTCGGGCTTGAGGTGCAACGTGACCGACGTGCCCACCGGAGCGTCATCGACGGATTCAATGGTGTAGGTGCCCTCGCCGCTGGACTCCCACCGGGTGGCCGCGCTCTCGCCGGCCTTGCGGGTGAGCAGCGTGACCTTGTCGGCCACCATGAAACTCGAGTAGAAACCGATCCCGAACTGACCGATCAGTTCCTCCGAGGCGCCTTCGTTCTTGGCTTCACGCAACTTCTGCCGCAGCTCGGCGGTACCCGACTTGGCGAGCGTGCCGATCAGATCCACGACCTCCTCGCGCGTCATGCCGATGCCGTTGTCGCGAACCGTCAGGGTGCGCGCGGCCTTGTCCACGTCGATCTCGATGTGCAGATCGGAGGTGTCGACCTCATCGGGGTCGAGGTCTTTGTTGCGCAGCGCTTCGATCCGCAGCTTGTCCAGCGCATCGGAGGCGTTGGAGATCAGCTCCCGCAGGAAGGAATCCTTGTTGGAGTAGACCGAATGGACCATCAGATCCAGGAGTTGGCGCGCCTCAGCCTGAAACTCCAACTGCTCTACATTCGTACTCATGCGATCCGTTATAGCTCAGGGCTTCTTTGGTCAGCGCGACCGCCCCGCTGCGCTCGCCAGGTCGCGGGTTTGCAGCCAGGCGCGGATGCGTTCGGCGACGTCAGCCCACCCGGGTTCGAGCATCATGTTCTGCCCCATCGTGAAGAATTCCGGCTTGGTCCGGTAGGCGCGCGCCGTAGCACGCACCGCGCCGACGCTGACGAAGCCGTCATGCACTGCGCCCAGGACCAGCATCGGGGTGGTCACCCGCCGGGTTTTGACACGGCGGAACATCGGATCAGTCATTGCCGCGCGGATGCTCTCGGCACCGGCGCGTTCCCAGCAGGATTCAACGATGGTCTCGGGCGTGTCCGCACAGAAGAGGTATTCGCGGGCGAGCGTCGCGGTGCTGAGGAATTTGACCAACGTGGGGTCGCCGAACGACTGCACGGACATCTGGGGACGGCGGCGCCAGACGCGCAGCGCCGCCCCGCAGCTGCGAAGAAATCCAGAAAGTGGTCGTCCCAACACCACGCGCCATGCCAGCCGCCGTGTACAAGCAGCAGCGGCACCGGATGCGCTTGGCTGCACGACCCCTTGTCGATTACCTCGAGCATGAGCCTAACCCTCGTTTGCCGCCACCCGCGCCGTCAATACGTCCCAGCGCGCGTGACGCTGGCGTCACAGTGGCCTTCGAACGTGACGCCAGCGTCACGCTCGCGCCCGGCAGCGCCGGGCTGGCGATCACCACTAGGCTGGCGGGCGTGTTTGAATCGCTGTCCGATCGGCTGACCGGTGCCCTGGCGGGGCTGCGCGGTAAGGGCCGACTTACCGACGCCGATATCGAAGCCACCACCCGCGAAATCCGGCTGGCGCTACTGGAAGCCGATGTGTCGCTGCCCGTGGTACGGGCGTTCGTGCACCGGATCAAGGAACGCGCCCGGGGCGCCGAGGTATCCGGTGCGCTCAACCCGGCACAACAGGTCGTCAAGATCGTCAACGAGGAACTCGTCGGCATCCTCGGCGGCGAGACCCGCCAGCTGGCGTTCGCGAAGACACCGCCGACCGTGGTGATGCTCGCCGGCCTGCAGGGCTCCGGTAAGACGACACTGGCCGGCAAGCTGGCCGCCTGGCTGCGCGGGAAGGGGCACACGCCGCTTCTGGTGGCCTGCGACCTGCAGCGGCCGGCGGCGGTCAACCAGCTGCAGGTCGTGGGTGAGCGCGCCGGCGTGGCGGTGTTCGCACCGCATCCCGGAGCGTCACCCGAGTCCGGCCCCGGCGACCCGGTCGCCGTCGCGTCGGCGGGGCTTGCCGAGGCCCGGGCCAAGCACTTCGACGTCGTCATCGTCGACACCGCCGGGCGGCTGGGCATCGACGACGAGCTGATGGCCCAGGCCGCGGCGATCCGGGACGCCATCACCCCCGACGAGGTGATCTTCGTCCTGGACGCGATGATCGGCCAGGACGCCGTCGCCACCGCGCAGGCGTTCGGCGAGGGCGTCGGTTTCACCGGCGTGGTCCTCACCAAACTCGATGGCGACGCCCGCGGCGGGGCCGCGCTGTCGGTCCGCGAGGTGACCGGCGTGCCGATCCTGTTCGCCTCCACCGGCGAGAAGCTGGAGGACTTCGACGTCTTCCACCCGGATCGGATGGCGAGCCGCATCCTGGGCATGGGCGATGTGCTGAGCCTGATCGAACAGGCCGAGCAGGTATTCGACGCCCAGCAGGCCGAGGAGACCGCCGCCAAGATCGGCAGCGGCGAGCTGACCCTGGAAGATTTCCTCGAGCAGATGCTCGCCGTGCGCAAGATGGGCCCGATCGGCAACCTGTTGGGCATGCTGCCCGGCGCCGGGCAGATGAAGGACGCACTGGCCGCCGTCGACGACAAGCAACTCGACCGGCTGCAGGCCATCATTCGGGGGATGACGCCGCAAGAGCGGGCCGATCCCAAGATCATCAACGCGTCGCGCCGGCTGCGCATCGCCAACGGCTCGGGCGTGACGGTGTCCGAGGTGAACCAGCTGGTCGACCGTTTCTTCGAAGCCCGCAAGATGATGTCGTCCATGCTCGGGGGCATGGGTATACCCGGTTTGGGCCGCAAGTCCGCGACGCGAAAGAGCAAAGCGGGCAAGGGCAAGGCTGGCAAGAAAGCCAAGAAGGGGGCACGCGGTCCGACCCCGCCGAAGGTCAAGAGCCCATTCGGGCCGGGCATGCCGGGTATGGCAGGAATGCCCGAAGGGTTCCCCGATCTGTCGCAGATGCCCGACGGCCTCAATGAGCTGCCACCCGGGCTGGCCGACTTCGACCTGTCCAAGCTGAAGTTCCCGGGCAACCCAGGCAGAAAGTAGCCGTATCGTGCGCATGCACGTGCGAGGTGTCGGGCTGCCCGACGAGGCTGCGGTCGAACTCTGGATCGTCGACGGCCGCATCAGCCGCGAGCCGGTTGCCGGGGCCGACACCGTCTTTGACGGCGGTTGGATCCTGCCCGGGCTGGTGGACGCGCACTGTCACGTCGGGCTCGGCGACCATGGCGAGATCCCACTCGACGAGGCGATCGCGCAGGCCGAGGCCGAGCGCGACGTGGGCGCGCTGCTGCTGCGTGACTGCGGCTCACCGACCGACACCCGCAGCCTCGACGACCACGACGACCTGCCCCGCATCGTCCGCGCCGGCAAGCACCTGGCCAGACCGAAGCGCTACTCGCCGAACTTTGCCGTCGAGCTCGAAGACGAATGCCAGCTGCCGGCGGCCGTCGCCGAGCAGGCGAGGCGCGGCGACGGCTGGATCAAGCTGGTGGGGGACTGGATCGACCGCTCGGTCGGCGATCTCGCCCCGCTGTGGTCCGACGACGTGCTCAAGGCCGCGGTCGATGCCGCGCACGCGCACGGGGCCCGGGTCACCGCACACGTCTTCAGCGAGGACGCGCTGCCCGGCCTGATCAACGCGGGCATCGACTGCATCGAGCACGGCACCGGGCTCACCGATGACACCATCGCCCTGATGGTGGCGCACGGCACCGTCTTGGTCCCGACGCTGGTCAACGTCGCAGAGAACTTTGTCGGAATCGCCGAGGCCGCCACGCGCTATCCGGCCTACGCCGCCCACATGCGCGACCTGCATGCCCGCGCCGTCGCGCGCATCACCGCGGCGCACGAGGCGGGCGTGCCCATTTACGCCGGCAGCGACGCCGGCACGATGATCGCCCACGGGCGGATCGCCGACGAGGTCGAGGCGCTCAAGGGGATCGGCATGAGCCCGACCGAGGCGTTGGGCGCAGCGTGCTGGGATGCCCGCTGCTGGCTGGGCCGGCCCGGCCTGGATCACGGTGCATCGGCTGACCTGTTGTGCTACTCGCGTGACCCGCGGCAGGGGCCGGGAGTGCTCAACCACCCTGATCTCGTCATCCTGCGCGGCAAGACCTTTCGGCCCTGACGCCGGACCCGAACGAGGCGCGCGTGCCGGACGCGCGGGTTGTCCGGATGACGGTTAGGCTCTCAAGATGGCGTTAGCCAGCGGCGCGACCTTCGCCGGTTACACGGTGGCGCGAAGGCTGGGTTCCGGAGTGACGGGTGAGGTTTATCTTGCTCAGGATCCTCGATCGGCCCGCTGGGTGGCGTTGAGAGTTCTTTCGCCGCAGCTGTCCTCGGACGACGAATTCCGGCAGCGATTCGTCTCGGAGACGGCCTCTGCCACCAACCTCTATCACCCGCACATCGTGGAGGTGCATGCGCGCGGCGAGTTCGAGGGACGGCTGTGGATCGCGATGGACTACGTCGAGGGCAGCAGCGCTGCGCAGCTGATGGCCGAGCGCTTCCCGGCGGTTTCACCTGCCGGCGAGGTGCTCGCGATCATCACCGCCGTGGCGTCGGCTCTCGACCATGCGCATAAGCGCGGGCTGCTGCATCGCGATGTCAAACCCGCCAACATCTTGCTGACCGGTCCGGCTGCGGGCGAGCAACGAATCCTGTTGGCCGACTTCGGGATAGCACCTCGGGGTGGCACCGTCGGCTACGCCGCGCCCGAACAGTTGACCGGCGCCGAGGTCGACGGGCACGCCGACCAGTACGCCTTGGCCGCTACCGCTTTTCACCTGCTGACCGGCGCGCCGCCGGTCGAGGCTGCCGACCCCGGTGGCGCGCTGCGCCAGATTCTCGACGAGCCGCCGCCCCGGCTCAGCGACCAGCGTCCGGAGTTGGCGCGCCTGGACGGTGTGTTCTCCCGTGCGCTTGCCAAAAGACCCGCTGACCGTTTCGACAGCTGTTGCGACTTCGCGGAGGCGGCCAACGAACAGGCGGGCGTGTCGATCGGCGATCGCAGTCCCGAGGCCGTCCTTGCCCCGGACTCCCCGGACTCCCCGGCCTACCCGGCCTACACCTGGCCCGAGGATCACATCACCGAACGAGCCCCGGATGCCGGGCCGCGTCATGCGAAGCCGGACCGCGAGAGCCTGGTCGATCATTCCGCGTCGACCAAGCCCCCGGTGATTTACTCCGGAGAGCTCCCGGCGGCCGCGCCGAAAAAGCGGCGAAAGCCGTGGCTGTGGCTGTCGGCCGCGGCGGTGGTCCTGGTCGTCGCGCTGGTCGCCATCGGCATCGTGATCGGGCGCAAGACCGAACCGACCGGCGCTCAGGCCGGCCCGGCCAAGACAACGGCGCCGGCCGGCCCACCAGGTGGACCGCCGACCAGCACCACGCCGTCGGCGCCCGTGCCACTCGACGGCACCTATCGCGTCGAGGTGCAACGCGAAAAGCAAACGTTCAATTACGTCCCCGACCCGCAACCGCCGAACGTGCAAACCTGGTGGGCCTTCCGCTCGTCGTGCACCCCCACGGCATGCACCGCCGCCGCCACGCAACTCGACGACGACGAGCACACGCAAGCGATGTCGCCCGGAAGCAGCACGCTCGTCATGCAGTTCGGGGACGGGCTGTGGCAGTCTCGGCCGGAAGCGACTCAGTTCCCCTGCATCGCGGGGAACGGGATCGCACAGACTGAGACCACGTCGCAGGTGCTGTCGCTGCGACCGCGGCCGCAGGGCGACTTCGTCGGCGAAGAGGAAGTCAGGGTGCAAACCAATGAGTGCGGCCAGCGAGCGGCGGTGATCCGGATCCCCGCGTTGGCCTCCCGCAGCGGCGACGTGCCGCCGGCGGTCAACGTGCCCGACCCGGCCACGATCATCGACAACCCCGCAGGCAACCCCACGCCACCGACTGCCATGCCGTCGGGTCCGCGGCGCTGATTTCAAGAAAGATTGCGAGCGATCGCTATCTATGTTAACTTCGCTGTATCGCGGCAACCAACCTTGGAGGAAACAGTGACGTACGACGTGATCATTTGCGACGGATTGTGGTTCGACGGCACGGGCAACGCGCCGCACACCCGCACCCTGGGCATCCGCGATGGCGTGGTTGCTACCGTGAGCTCAGGGCCGCTGGACGAGACGGGCTGCCCCGAGGTGATCGATGCGGCGGGCAAGTGGATCGTGCCCGGCTTCCTCGACGTGCACACCCACTACGACGCCGAGGTGCTGCTGGACCCCGGTTTGCGGGAATCGGTGCGACACGGCGTCACCACGGTGTTGCTGGGCAACTGCTCGCTGTCGACGGTGTACGCCGACTCCGAGGATGCCGCCGACCTGTTCAGCCGGGTCGAGGCGGTGCCGCGCAAGTACGTCTTCGGTGCGCTGGAAGCCGCCAAAACCGACAAGACATGGTCGACGGCCGCGGAATACATCGAGGCGATCGACGCCCTGCCGCTCGGGCCGAATGTGAGCTCGCTGCTTGGTCATTCGGACCTGCGGACCGCCGTGCTCGGACTCGAACGCGCCACCGACGACTCCGTCAGGCCCACCGATGCCGAGTTGCAGAAAATGGCCGCGCTGCTCGACGACGCGCTCGAGGCCGGGATGCTGGGCATGTCCGGGATGGACGCGGCTATCGACAAGCTCGACGGAGAGCGCTTCCGGTCGCGTGCGCTGCCGTCCACGTTCGCGACGTGGCGCGAGCGGCGCAAGCTGATCAAGGTGCTGCGCAAGCGGGGCCGGATTCTGCAGAGCGCACCCAACGTCGAGAACGCTGTCTCGGGACTGCTGTTCTTCTTGTCCAGCAGCCGGATCTTCGGGCGCCGCAAGGGCGTTCGGATGAGCTTGCTGGTCTCGGCCGACGCCAAGTCGATGCCGCTTGCGGTCTACGTCTTCGGACCGGTCACCCGCCTGGCGAACAAGCTCCTGGGCTCCAGCGTGCGCTTTCAGCACCTGCCGGTCCCGTTCGAGTTGTACTCCGACGGAATCGACCTGCCCGTCTTCGAGGAGTTCGGCGCCGGAACCGCGGCCCTGCATCTGCGCGACCAACTGGAGCGCAACGAGCTGCTGGCCGACAAGGAATACCGCCGGCGGTTCCGGCGGGAGTTCGACCGCCTCAAGCTCGGACCGTCGTTGTGGCACCGCGACTTCCACGACGCCGTCATCGTCGAGTGCCCCGATAAGTCGTTGATCGGCAAGAGCTTTGGCGCAATCGCCGACGAGCGCAAACTGCACCCGCTCGACGCGTTCCTGGATGTGCTCGTCGAGAACGGTGAGCGCAACGTCCGGTGGACCACCACCGTCGCCAACCACCGGCCCAAGCTGCTCAACGCACTCGCCGCCGAGCCGAGCATCCACATGGGCTTCTCCGACGCCGGCGCGCACCTGCGCAACATGGCCTTCTACAACTTCGGCCTGCGGTTGCTCAAGCGCGCGCGGGATGCCCACCGGGCCGGTTCACCGTTCCTTTCGATGGAAAGCGCCGTGCATCGCCTGACCGGCGAACTGGCGGAATGGTTCGGCATCGACGCCGGCACGCTGCGGGAAGGCGATCGGGCGGACTTCGTGGTGATCGACCCGGCGGGCCTCGACCAATCGGTGGACGGCTACTACGAGGACGAGGTTCCGTTCTATGGCGGCTTGCGGCGCATGGTCAACCGCAACGACGCGGCCGTGGTCGCGACGGGTGTGGGGGGTGCCGTCGTGTTCCGCGGAGGCCGGTTTGGAGGAGAGTTCCGCGACGGCTACGGGAAAACCGTGCAGTCGGGCCGGTACCTGCGCGCGGGCGCGCGGCCCACGGCCGTGCGGCGGCCCGCCGCCGTGGGCTTGGGAGTGGGAGGCGCCTGACATGGCCAGGACCCAGCAGCAACGCCGCGAGGAAACCGTCGGACGGCTGCTTGAGGCCTGCATCGACGCCATCGTCGAGGTCGGATACGCGCGGGCGTCGGCCGCCGTGATCACCAAACGGGCGGGGGTGTCGGTCGGCGCGCTGTTCCGTCACTTCGAAACGATGGGCGACTTCATGGCGGCCACGGCATCCGAGGTGCTGCGTCGCCAGCTGGAGTCATTCACCAAGCGAGTCGCCGAAATACCAACCGACCAGCGGGCGCTCGACGCGGCGCTGTCAATCCTCCAGGACATCACCAGCGGACCGACCAACGCCGTCCTCTACGAACTGTTGATCGCCGCGCGCACCGACGAGAAGCTCAGGGACACAATGCAACACGAGCTCGGGCAGCACTCCGCGAAGATTCACGACGCGGCCCGGGCTCTGCCGGGCGCCGAGAGCTTCGCGGAGGAAACATTTCCGGTTATCGTGGCACTGCTGACGAACGTGTTCGACGGAGCCGCCGTCGTCGAAGGGGTATTGCCCCAGCCCGACATTGCGGAGAAACGGATTTCGGTGCTGAGCGCGTTGCTCACCGCGGCGTTGCCGACCGCCGGTTCATGAAAAGCAGTTACAGCGAGCCGATGCTGGACTGCGGATTGAGCGCGAAACCCCAGTCGAACAGGCTGGCGGCCTGATCCCAATACGTCGGGCCGCCCTGTTTCACCAGCCCGTACATCATGGCGATCACCAGCCGGCGGCCGCCGCGGGCGGCGGCGCCGACGAACGTCTTGCGCGCGGCATTGGTGAAGCCGGTCTTGCCGCCGATCGCGCCGGGGTAGCGCTGCAGCAGCTCGTCCTGGTTGACGATCGGTTCGTCGCCGTGATCACCGGGGAATATCGCCGACGGCTCCGCGGTGATCTGGGCGAACACCGGATTACCCATCGCGGCCCGGAAGATGACGGCTAGATCGTGCGCCGTCGTCGCGCCGGAGCCGCCGGGTCCGTCCAGCCCGGACGTAGTGGCGGCGTGGGTGTTCGTCGCCCCCAGGGATGCGGTCTTGGCGTTCATTTTGGCCACGGCGGCGTCCGGGCCGCCCAGCATCTGCGCCAGGGTGTTGGCGGCGTCGTTACCCGAAACCAGCAGCAGGCCGTCGAGCAGTTGGCGCGCGGTGTAGGTGCGGAAAGGCTTGATGCCGACGCAGTTGCACTCCACCTCGGTGTCGGCGACATCGGCGACGACGGTGGAGTTCAGGTTCAGCTCGTCAAGGGCCACCAGCGCCAACAGCACCTTGATGGTGCTCGCCGGGGGATGGGCCACGTCCTGTTCGCGGCCGGCCAGCACCTGACCGCTGTCGAGGTCGGCCACGATCCAGGTCTGCGCCGGCCCGTCGGGGATCGGCAGCGACCCGGCCGGTTGCACGTCGACGTCGGCCCGGGCTGTGGCCGTGCCAAAGGTGGCGATGACCGTGAGCAGGGCGGCGATGGCGGCCATGAGCTTGCCCATGGGCGGTCAGTTTAACTTCCGGGATGCTTCGACGACGATTTCGCCTGTGTCTCCCGCTGTTCGCAGTCCCGGCCGCGCAGTGTTGAATCGACCCATGCTGAGCCTCGCCGAAATTTCCGACCGCTTGGAGATCCAACAGCTGCTGGTCCACTAATCCACCGCCATTGACCAGCGCCGATTCGACGACCTCGACAAGGTGTTCACCCCCGATGCCTACATCGACCTCTAGGCGGTCAAAGGGCATGTGTTTAGGCACGGCTGCACCTGCGCTGCTCAGGGCTGGAAGGGCAACTACGCCTTCACCGTTAGCATCGGTCTGATCGTGCCGAAACATGACGCTGACCGTAACGTTTGCAGGCCCTAGGTCAGGGTATCCGCCCGGAACGGGAGGTCGTGAAAGTGCATCCAGGGACGAGGCCGTAGCGGGTTTTTCCTCAATCGCATCTATGAACGATCCGCCAGCGTTGAAGGGCCACGACAAAAGGAGGGCACTGGTGAAGCGTGGGGTCTTGGTCGGCATAGCGGCCGTGGCCATGGTGGTCGCGGGTCTGGCTAGCTGTTCGAACGACAAGTCCAATACGAGCTCGTCCAATACGAGCTCATCGTCAGCTAGCACGGAGAAGGTCACTATCGACGGTCAGAATCAGAACATCACAGGTCAGGTCAGCTGCGCCCAGGCCGGCGGCAACCTCAACATCGGCATCGGCGATCCGACAAACGGGATCGGCGCGGTGATCACTGCTGCCGATCCGCCAGCCGTCCAGTCGGTTGGACTGGGCAACGTCAACGGCGTGACGCTGGGCTACGCCGCCGCCGCGCCGAATCAGGGCAACGTCCAGGCTACAAAAAACGGCAACTCCTACACGATCAAGGGCACCGCGACGGGCGTTAACATGGCTAGCCCGCAGCAGCCGGTGACCAAGCCGTTCGAGATGGATGTGACGTGCCCCTAGCGCAGATCATCTCACCGCACGGCGTCGTGGCGGACGGCACGCCGTTTCGGTGCCTGGTCACGGGGTAGCCAGACATTGTCGAAGTCGGGCTCGGAAGGGACGAACGGGATGTATGTGAAGCGCGTGGCCGGCGCGGCAATTGCCGCAGGTGTCGGCATATCAGCACTGACAGTAGGCGGAGAGCTGGCCAACGCCGCCCCGTTGAAGCCACCCCCGCTATGTGGGAACTGCGGACCGAGCCTTGGCGGACCGTGGCACGGGCCGGCCCCTGACGCGCCAGGACCTGGCGGACCGGCAGGACCTGGCGGACCGGGTCCTGGGCCGCCTGGGCCGCCTGGGCCGGGGCCTGGCGGACCGGGTCCTGGGCCGCACGGACCGGGGCCTGGCGGGCCGGGTCCTGGCGGGCCGGGTCCTGGCGGGCCGGGACCGGGCGGGCCGGGTCCTGGCGGGCCGGTTCCTGGCGGCCCGGGACCTGGCGGACCGGGACCTGGGCCGGCGCACGGACCGGGACCGGGCGGACCGGGACCGGGCGGACCGGGACCGGGGCCGGGGCCTGGCGGACCGATGCCGCAGGGCGCTTATGTTCGGGGTAATGCCGAGGTGGGCGGCCCCAGGGATGCGCCTCGCGGCTTCAGCACACGCGACCACGGCGCGCCGCCTCCGCCGCCAGCGAGAGGGTTCGGCTGGAATGATGGGCCTCCTCCCGGTGGGCCGCCGCCTAATTGGGACGGCCCGCCGCCTCCGGATGGCTGGAACGGTCCTCCGCCTCCCGGTGGTTGGAACAACCGGTGGAACGGGCCGGACCGCGGCATAGCCCAGGCACAAGGCGACTTCGGGCCGTGTAATTATGGCGGCTACACCGCCATTCCGGTCTTCAATCCGGTTTTCGGTGGATGGGGCTTCTGGTACTTCGGTGTCTGGATTCCGCTGTACTGACGCAACATAAAAACTTCCGGCGTCCGGACCGTGCTTCACAGGTCCGGACGCCGGAAGCCGTTTATGAGGACAGCGAATTGGCCAATATCGCGGCGTCGGGCCGACCCGGTTCGGTTACAAACTGCCGGTTATGCCGTTCGCCACCGGTCACTCAACGATCGGGTCATCGGCTGATACCCTGCGTGGTCCGCGCCGGTGTGGGCGGTGGGCGCGATGCCCGAGCGGTCAATTCGGTTGCGGTGCGGGCAACAACGTCGCTTGGATCGCTGCTATAGCCGCGAGCGTCCTCTAGCTACGTCTAGTACCGCTCCCAGAATGCCGGTCCGACGGGCTCGGCGAAGCCGCCGTTGGCGATCAGATACGGCTTGTCTGCCCCCGCCATGCGTATTTGCTTGGTTGCAAGATCAATTGGAGGGGTTCTTTCCTGCCCCCATGGGCCTGCGGCGGGCACTCATCCGCGAACTGGTGCGACTACCCAGGCTGCAGGCTGGATAGTCCTGGTCCGAAAATTATGGGTGAGCCGCGGCTGCTCGGGTGATTTGGTGTTTGTTGCGCTGCGCCCGAGGTGGCGTGGTGGTCAGGCGGCCTGGATCGGGTCGAAGCGGACGGTGAACCCCAACATGT
>NZ_JBKQQD010000536.1:0-3444 GCF_052144515.1 Mycobacterium sp.
ATCGTGATTCCACCGGCGATCTGTATGGCGCGCTGCCGACGTCGGAATGCGGAGACACGTTCGGCTAGTAAAGACCCTATGCCGCGGCCGGCCAGCGCGAAAGCCAGCAGCGGCAACGCGGTGCCGATGGCGAATGTCGCGGTCAGGACGAGGGTCGGCAGGCCGATGGAGCCGGTGCCGCCGGCGACGACGATCGCGGCCAGCACCGGCCCGGCGCACGGCACATAAAGCGCGCCCAATGTCAGACCAAATCCGAAACCGCTTCTGCCACCTTCTGTTTGATCTTCTTTGACACGCAGTGGGATGCGCGCGAACGGACGTTCCAGCAGGTGCATCACCGTCGGGAAGATCAGTCCGAGTCCGATCACGGTCAACGTCACCAACGCGGCCCACCGGATCGCATCCTGGGGCAGATGCAGCGCCGACAACAGCGCGGAGCCAGCCAGGGTGACCACGCTGAAGCTGCAGACCAATCCCGCGATCACCAGGTACGGCCGCGCACCGGAGGTGCTGACCCGGCTGCTGTTCAAGCCGGACACGAACACCACCGGAAGCACCGGCAAGATGCACGGCGAGATGCCGGTGATCAGGCCACCGAGAAACCCGATCAGCGCGATGGTTAGCATGGCAGTAATTCGGAGTGAGCGGGGTTATGGACGGCTATGTCGGGCGCCACCGACGGGACGGCTAGTCGCTGTAAGCCAGGGATTGGTCCGGACGGGGTTCGACCGGCGCAGCCAGGGGCCTCGGTGGCCTGGAGCGCACCCTGATCGGCCACCAGAACCAGCGCCCCAGGATCGCGGCGATGGACGGCGTCATGAACGCGCGCACGATCAACGTGTCGAACAGCAGACCCAGGCCGATGGTGGTGCCCACCTGTCCGATCATCCGAACATCGCTGACGACCATGGCCGCCATGGTGAACGCGAACACCAGGCCCGCGTTGGTCACGACCTTGCCGGTGCCGCCCATGGATCGGATGATGCCGGTATTGAGCCCGGCATGAATTTCCTGTTTGAACCGGGAGACCAGCAGCAGGTTGTAGTCAGATCCAACGGCCAGCAGAACGATGACCGACATCGCAATGACCATCCAGTGCAACGGAATATCGAGAATGTGCTGCCAGAACAGCACCGAGAGCCCAAAGGAGGCACCCAACGAAACAGCTACCGTGCCCACGATGACCGCGGCGGCGACCAGCGCCCGAGTGAGGATCAGCATGATGATGAAAATTAGGCACAGCGAGGAAATTCCCGCGATCACCAGATCCCATCCGGCGCCCTCGGAGATGTCCTTGAAGACGGCCCCCGTCCCGGCCAGATAAAATTTTGCGTCCTCCAATGGAGTTCCCTTGGTCGACTCCTCGGCCGCGGTGCGTATCGCGTTGATGCTCGCGATCCCCTCGGCCGATGCGGGATCCCCCCGATGCAAGATGATGAAGCGCGCCGCGTGCCCGTCCGGCGACAGGAAGCTCTTCATGGCGCGTTTGAAGTCCGCATTTTTGAAGACCTCTGGCGGCAGGTAGAACGAATCGTCGTTTTTGGAGCCGTCGAAAGCGTGGCCCATGGCCGTAGCGTTGTCGCTCATCTGATCCATCTGATCGAAGATGCCCGACATGGTGCTGTGCATGGTCAGCATCATGGTCCGCATGTTCACCATGGTGTCGATCATCGGCGGGAACTGGGCGATCATCTGCGGCATCAGCGTGTCGAGCTGTTTGATGTCACCGACGAGAGTGTTCAGTTTGTCGTCGATCTTATCGACACCGTCGATCGTGTCGAATATCGACCGAAGCGAAAAGCAGATCGGAATATCGAAACAGTGTCTTTCCCAATAGAAGTAGCTGCGGATGGGGCGCCAGAAATCTTCGAAGTTCGCGATGTCATCGCGTAGCTCGCTGGTGATTTGTTGCATTTCCACGGTGTCGCCGACCATGCGATGGGTGGTGGCGTCGAGCTGCTGCATCAAGCCGTACATCCGCTGCATGGTGGCGATCGTCTTGGTGATCTCGTCGGCCTGCTTGACCATGTCGTTCATCCGGTCGCGCTGGTATTTCATGGTCTGCATCTGACCGGCGTTTTGCATGCTCATCTGGAACGGTATCGACGTGTGGTCCATCGTCGTTCCCTCGGGCCGGGTGATCGCCTGCACGCGAGAGATCCCCGGAACCCGGAAGATGCCCTTGGCCAGCCGGTCCAAGATCAGGAAGTCCGTCGGATTGCGCATATCGTGGTTCGACTCGATCATCAGAATCCCTGGCTTCATTCGGGCCTGGGAAAAGTGGCGATCCGCGACCGCGAAGCCTTTATTGGCGGGGATGAAACTGGGCAGATACGACCGGTCGTCGTAGCTGGGCTTGTATCCGGGCAGGGTGAGCAGGCCGACGAGGGCCACAGCGGAGCTGACGGCGAGGATGGGCAACGGCCAGCGAACCACCGCGGTACCGACGCGTCGCCAGCCCCGAACGCTCCATTTCCGCTTGGGGTCGAACAGACCGAATCGGCTGCCCACGGTCAGCACCGCCGGCCCCAAAGTGAGGGCGACCACGACCGCGGTCAGCATGCCCACGGCGCATGGGATGCCCAGGGTTTTGAAATAGGGCATTCGGGCGAAACTCAGGCAAAACGTTGCACCGGCGATCGTCAATCCAGAGCCCAGGATGACGTGGGCCGTCCCGCGGTACATGGTGTAGAAGGCGGTTTCCCTGTCCTCACCGGCGTGGCGGGCTTCCTGGTAGCGACCGATGATGAAGATCCCGTAGTCCGTACCGGCGGCGATCGCCAGTGACGTGAGCAGGCTGACCGCGAAGGTGGAAAGTCCGATGATCCCGGTGTGCCCGACCACCGCAACGGCTCCGCGCGCAAGGACCAATTCGAAACCAACCGTGACCAGCAGCAAAATCACGGTTATCACCGAGCGGTAGACGAACAGCAGCATGATCAAAATGACCGTGACCGTTGTCGCGGTGATTTTGATCATGGATTTGTCACCGCTGTGGTGCAGATCGGAAGCCAGCGCCGACGCCCCGGTGACGTAGGCCTTGACCCCGGGGGGCGCCGGCGTACTGTCCACGATTTTGCGGACCGCGTCGACGGATTCGCTGGCTAGCGGCTCGCCTTGGTTACCGGCGAGATTCACCTGGACGGTTACGGCCTTGCCGTCGTTGCTTTGTGCGCCCGCCGCCGTGAGTGGATCCCCCCAGAAGTCCTGGATGCTCAGCACGTGCGTCTTGTCTTCGCGCAACTTGCTGATCATGGCGTCGTAGAACCTGTGCGCGTCGTCCCCCAGGGGCTTGTCACCCTCGATGACGATCATCGCCACACTGTCGGTTTCTCCTTCGGTGAACGCGTGGCCGATGTGTTTCATCGCCACCATCGATGGCGCGTCGTTAGGGCTCAGGGATACCGACCGCTCTTGGCCGACCACTTCCAGCGATGGGACGAA
>NZ_JBKQQD010000537.1:0-16920 GCF_052144515.1 Mycobacterium sp.
TGCTACCGGGCCTCCTGACAGCTACCCGGACCGGACTCACACCGGCAAGCGACGACGAGCTTTACGACCAAAGATCACCTACACAAGGCCACCTCCAGCCTGCTGGTCGCGCGAAATATCGAGGCTAATACGGGCCTCCGACAGAACCAGGGCGATTCAGTGACAACTTCTCGGTGACGACGTCGGGTCAATTCTCCGACGTACCGCTGCACGCAGTGCTTGCTGCGATGGGGCCCCGGCGAGTCATGTTCGCAATCGACTATCCCTACGAATACTCGGCAGTTGCAGGGCGGTTCTTGGATACGGCGACGATACCCGAGAACACCCGTACCCTTGTCGGCCATGAAAACGCGGCCGACGCCCGAGCGCCCCCGAGCCCGACGACGAGCCGCCGCTCGCCGACCCACAGGCCGCCGCCACCGGACTGCTCGAGCGCGCGCTGCGCATCGGCCAGGTTAAGGATTACGCCGAATGGCTAGCCGCACTTGTCGGCCACATCGGCGCGCCTCGCTGCCGGATCGCGCGCGAGTGTGTAGAGTGAGTGCGTTTCAAGTCTCGACACCTCGCTTCGACTGGAGTGACGGACCATCCGGGGTGGGAGTGAAGGTGGCAGGCTCTGCCGTCGCAGTCATCGTTAGCCTCATTCCCGGGCGGACGGCAGTCGTACCGCGGCGGCGCCAGCGGTACTGGCGCGCCCGCACACTCGCGGCAAGCTTCGGGCCCAACACATCGACACATTCAACGCTTCACTCGTGTCTGCGCGTCCACTATTGAACACCCCGACTCACGGTCGCAGGCCAACCGCGCCGCGGTGGCGCCGGAGCCAAAGGAATGATCTTGAGCAAATTCACCGAAACGATGTATGGCAACAGCCAGTCCCGTTCGAAGGGCCTAGTCACCGGGGAGCCGAACTGCCCCGTCCGGCATACCTGGGGTGAGGTGCACGAACGCGCCCGACGTGTTGCCGGCGGCCTGGCCGGGTCCGGCGTGGGACACGGTGACACCGTCGCGGTGCTGGCCGGCGCCCCGGTCGAGATCGCCCCGACCGCGCAGGGCATCTGGATGCGCGGCGCCTGCCTGACCATGTTGCACCAGCCCACTCCGCGCACCGACCTGCAGCGCTGGGCCCAGGAGACCACCGCCGTCATCAGGATGATCCGTGCCACGGCGGTCGTCATCTCCGATCCGTTCATGCCGGCGGCGCCGTTGCTCTCCGACCTCGGCATACGGGTGTTGACCATCGAGCGTTTACTGCAAAGCTGCCCGATCGATCCGGTCGAGACTGACGACGACGACCTCGCGCTGCTGCAGCTGACGTCAGGGTCCACCGGTTCGCCCAAGGCCGTGCGGATCAGCCACCGCAACTTCGTGTCCAACGCCGAAGCGATGTTCAACGGCGCTCGGGTCGACGCCGATACCGACGTGATCGTGTGCTGGCTCCCGCTGTTCCACGACATGGGCATGACCGGCTTCCTGACGGTGCCGATGTACTTCGCCACCGAACTGGTCAAAGTCACCCCGATGGACTTCCTGAGCGACACGCTGCTGTGGGCCAAGCTCATCGACAAGTACAAGGGCACGATGACCGCCGCGCCCAACTTCGCCTACACGCTGTTCGCCAAACGCCTGCGCAGGCAGGCCACGCCGGGCCAGTTTGACCTGTCCACGCTGCGGTGGGCGCTGTCGGGCTCCGAGCCCGTCGACCCTGCCGACGTCGAGGATCTCATCGACGCCGGCAGGCCGTTCGGGTTGCGGCCGGAGGCGATCCTGCCTGCGTACGGGATGGCCGAGACGACGGTCGCCGTGTCGTTCACCGAGTGCGGCGCCGGTTTGGTCGTCGACGAAGTGGACGCCGACCTGCTGGCCGTACTGCACCGGGCCGTCCCCGCGACCAGGGGTAAGACCCGGCGGCTGGCCAGGCTCGGCCGTCCGCTGGAGGGCCTAGAGGCGCGCATCGTCGACGAGGACGGCGGCGTGCTGCCCGCCCGCGGCGTCGGTGTCATACAGGTGCGCGGCGAATCGGTGACCCAGGGCTACACCACGGTGGCTGGATTCGTCGCGGCCCAGGATGACCTAGGTTGGTATGACACCGGCGACTTGGGTTATTTGACGGAAAACGGCCACATCGTGGTCTGCGGCCGGGTCAAAGACCTCATCATTATGGCCGGCCGGAAGATCTACCCGACCGATATCGAACGCGCCGCCGCCCGGGTGTCCGGCGTTCGACCGGGCTGTGCGGTAGCGGTCCGCCTGGACGGGCACTCGCGGGAGACGTTCGCCGTCGCCGTCGAGTCGGTCGCGTGGGAGGAGCCGGCCGAGGTGCGCCGCATCGAGCGCCAGGTGGCCCACGAGGTCGTCGCGGAGGTCGATGTCCGACCCCGCAACGTGGTGGTACTCGAGCCGGGGATGATCCCCAAGACGCCGTCGGGGAAGCTGCGGCGCGCAAATGCGCTGGCGCTCGTCAACTGACTTTTTGGGCATTCAACGAGCGTAAGATTTAATTGCTCATCACAGGTGCACGGGAGGAGGGGGATGTCGGCAGACTTCGACGCCCAGCCTGGTCGTAACGCGCCGCCGCAGACCGAACTCTCCCCTACCCAACAGGAAGCAGACGAGGCCGAACTGGCTGCCGGGCTCCATGGATTAGCCGGGATTGTGGCCGGCGCCCGAGGGGTGATCGATCTTCTCGGCGACGTGGCCGAGTTCGCGGCCCAAGCGATTCCCGGCGTCGACGGTGCGGGCGTCGCATTGATCAACCCGGAATGCTGCATATCCGGCGTCCGGACCCGGGCGGCCACGGAGCCACTTGTCCACGAGATCGACACCGTTCAGTACGACGAACTGCACGAGGGGCCATGCATCACCTGTATGCAGTCGCGGCGACCCACAGTGAGCGGATCGCTGGGCAGTGACAGCCGTTGGCCGCGCTTCGGTGGCCGGGTAGCGCGGATGCACGTGCATTCCGCATTAGCGCTGCCGTTGATCGTCGGCGACCAGGTGATCGACTCGATCAATGCCTATGCCAAAAGCCGCGATACTTTCGCCGAGCACGCCGTGCGGTTGGGGTCCCAGTTCGCCAGGTCCGCAGCGGTTTCGGTGTACAACGCGCAGTTGTTGGCCAACACGCGTGAACGGACGCTGCGATTGCAGCGCGCGTTGGACAGCCGATCGGTGATCGATCAGGCGATCGGCATCATCCGCAGCCGGTCGGGTGGCAGTGGGGATGAGGCCTTCGAGCGGCTCACCCACATCAGCCAGACCGAGAACATCAAGCTGCACGCCGTCGCCGAGCGGCTGGTCGAGAAGGCCGTGCGGCGCGCCCGCGCACGGCATCACTGACTGCGTTATCAGGGTGGCGCGGCCGCGAGTTCGGCCAACTCCGTCACAAGTATCGGGCGGGAATACCGATCGGTCATCAATCTGCGGGAGACGTCGGTCAAGTGTTCGCCGTGGGCCCGCGCGTAGGTCCGCAACAGATGGAACGCCTCCCCCAGGGATACATCCAGCATCTGGCGGAGGAAGCCCTTGGCCTGCTCGACGATGACGCGGCTGGTCAGCGCGGAGCGTAGATGCGGCATGACGATGGCGGGTGTGGGTGCGTGTTCCTGCAGGATCGCGACACATGCGATGTGTGTCAGGGTCTGGCCGACGAGCAGGTCGGCTTGGGTGAGCGCGCCGGGGCGGGTGCCGAACAAGTTGAGCGCGCCCAACACGATGCCGGCGGCCCGCATCGGGACGGCGTGCAAGGAGGCGAAGCCTGCCCCGACGGCGGCGGGAACGAACCGCGGCCACCGCTCAATTGCCCCTTGGATGTCGGCGACCGAGACCGGTTGGCCGGTGGCGTAGCAGTCCAAGCATGGGCCTTCGTCGGCTTGTAGCTGGAAGAGCTCGAGTTCACGGGCCTGCTCCGAGGTCGCGGCCAGCAGGCGGAGCTGTTGCAACGGGTCGGCGAGCGAAATCCCGCGGCCTCGATGTCGAGCAGCTCAGCACAGCGCTCCGTGAGCGCGGTCAGCAGGTCGACGACGTCGAAGTCGTCGAGCAGGCTATCGACGAGCGAGACGACGGCGTCCAGTACGCGGGTTTCACGAGGGGTGTCAGTCACTTTGCCCTCTTTCTTCCAGGACTTTCGAGTCCGCCAGGCGCACTTCAGTCGGCCTCGAGCTGCAGGCGGCGGTCGAGGATGTCGCGGGCGACGTCGGTGGCGCTGCGGCCGGTGGCGTAGGCGTGGGCACGCAGCCGGACCAGGGCCTCGGCCGGCTCAATCTCCAGCTGGGCGACGAGCATGCCGGTGGCCTGGCTGACCTCCGCGCGACTCAGCGTGTTGAGTTCGATCCAGGCATTGCTGTGCGGGTCGGCGACGGCGGCCTCCAGGTCGGCGTCCAGAAGGTCCAGGACCGGTATGCCTGCGAGCTCCGCGGCGGCGGCCGCACTAGCCAACTCCTGACGCGGCAGTTTTCCCGGCTGCACACGGAACAGATCGAGGGCGCCGACGAATTCGCCGGCCACCACGATGGGTATAGCGCAGACGCCTCTGATTTGGTGGGCCAGCAAGGCGGGCCCGTACGCGGGCCAGCGGGCCTCAGCAGGATCGGCGAGGTCGACGACCAGAATCGGATTCCGCCGTGTGACAGAATCCAGGCACGGTCCCTCTCCGAGGGTGAACTGCAGTTCGTCGTACATGCGGGCAGGCGCGCCGCTGGCTCCCAGTGTTCCGCTGCTCGCGCCGTCGAAGATGAGCGAAATCGCGGCGGCGTCAATGTCGAGGAGAACCACGCAGGCCTCGCACAGACGGTCGGCGGCCTCTCCCCCGCGCTGGCCGTCGACCGCGTCGAGGAGCTGTGCGTGGATCGCCACTTTTAACCGAACGGGGTTCGGGCAGCTGCGGAAGTGCCAGGGGTTCTCGGCGGGGGCGTCATCCCCTACCCTTCCACTAGTTGGGGCGTTTGACGAGCGCAATGCCGCTTTCATGGCCGGCGGCTTGGCAGCCACGGCCCAGAGCACCTGTCATCTCGCCTCGACTCGGCAGCCCGCTAATCTGTGATTGACCGATGCCGCTGACCGGAGAATCCTCAAGGTGATCGCCGGGACGATCACCCCGAAGGTGGACACAGCCGACCTACGCCGCCGATCTGGGAGGGTCATGAGTTCGGAACATGCAATAGAACAGGTGCCGCTGTTGGACATCCGAGAGGGTGACATGCTCCAAAATCCGTTGTCTGGCAAGTGGATCAAAATCACGCAAACAGCCGACGGCACCATCACTCACACGCGCTCAGACGGGGAACGTACGGCAACCGTGCAGTACCGCGTCTACTACGGCGACGGCGGCGAAGAGATCGATTCCCGGTTCGTTACGGGCCTCGTCAATCGGCAGGTGAGAGAGTAACCTACCTGCGCTGTGCCGCAACATAATTCGCGCACGTCAATATGTGCACGCCGCGGGACAGGCGACGGCGACTGACCAAACCCAAATCAACGCGTGAACTTTCCAGCCCCGTCCAACGTCGTTCTGGACATAGGAGGCGGTAACGATGCGCAACTCAGACCGAGCGTGGGTGGCACTGGCCAGTGGCGTGGCCGCTTACGACCTGATCGCCACCGATGACGAGCAGCTGACCAACGCGGCCCGCCGGTACTTCCAGTCTCAGCCGATTGCCACCGTGTCCATGATCCTGGTGACAGGCCTGCATCTGCTCGGCGGGATACCGCCATGGTGCGACCCGATCACCCTGACGTTCGCCGTGTATAGGCGGCTGCTACGGGGTTTGTGGCTTCGCCAAAAAGCAGAAGAATCTGTCGCCGACCTCAGAAACGGGCCGTACCGTATCGCGCGCCAGCTGGCCGCCGAATCCGCTTGAGTTGTAACACATCATGCACTCGAAGAGCCTCAGCTTAAGTGCCCGAAGCCCTCGGCTAGCAACGGTTGCCAACACGACCGTGACCAATGTGCCGGGTCCGCCCGAACCGATCTTCTTCAGCGGCGCTCGACTCATACGCGTCGCCGGTCTCGGGCCACTGGTGGCGGGCTTGAACGTTATCCATGTCATTGCGAGCTACAACGGAACCTTGTCGATCAGCGTTACCGCGGATCGCGACGCCCTACCGGACCCGGCCAGGTATGCCTAATGCATGGAGAACGCATTTCAGCAGTTACTCGCCAGCGCTGGCTGACCGGCCGGAGCGAAATCTCTTGTGTGTCATGGTTCTTCGCTGCTTGTGAGCGATGGCACGCCGAGTGCTAGTACAGCGACGTCGTCCTGGACCCCGGAGCCAAGGCCGTCGAGTAACGCGCGGACGGCTCCAACGATTTCTGACGCCGTCGCCGGTGCGAGCGATTGCGCGAAGCTCAATAGGGCGCCTCGATCGTCGTAGCGTTCCCGGCCGACGCCCGTACTGGCCTCAGTCAGTCCGTCTGTGTAGAGGACCAGTGTGTCCCCGGGCGCTAGGTGGAACCGGGTGGCAATGAAGTGCGGCTCTGCAACGAGGCCGACGGCGTGACCGCCAATGCTGTCCACGTATTCGGCGCTGCCATCGGCTTGTAGCCGCAGTGGGGGCAGATGACCTCCGCTGGCGAGCTCGACGTCAAACCCGTTGTCGCGCTTGGTCAAATTGCCGTAGATCACGGTGCAGAATCGCTCAGGCTGGGCGCCAAACTTCTGACCGAGCACGGAGTGCAGATTGTGCAGCACCTGCACGGGATCATCCTCGGATACCGCCGCGGAACGCAGGACATACCTGGTCAGTCCCGTTACGACAGCGGCGTCAACCCCTTTGCCTGCGACGTCGCCAAGGAAGAAGCCCCACTTTGTGCGGGACAGCGGGAAGAGGTCGTAGAAATCGCCGCCCACGTCGTCGTCGGACGCGGGGAAGTAGTAATCGGCTGCGTCCATTCCGGTGGGAGGCGACAGCACAGGCGGGAGTAGTGCGCGTCGCAGTGTCTCGGCAAAGACCCGGACGCGGCCGTGCTCCGTCGCGGCCCGCCTTCGCTCTTCCAGGAGCTCTTGTTCGTAGGCGCGGCGGTCGGCGGCATCCACCGCCGTGATTCGCAGCAATTCAGGTTGGCCGTCGGGGCCTGATTTGACGTTCGCGGTCAAAAACATGGGCAGCCGCGCTCCATCGGCGGTCACGAGATCCAATGTCACTCCGTTGAGCTCGCCGCTCATACGTAGCAGTGGCCCGAAATGGGTGTCGTAGTGGATCTGTCCTCCGGCGGTGAGTAGCGCGCTGAACAACCTGCCCTGCAATGCATTTGGGTCATAGCCCAACCATCGGGCCAAGGTGGCGTTGACACGGAGGATTCGACCGTCGGGTTGCGCGATCAGGTGGCCGCAGGGACCGTGGTCCCAGAAGTCTTCCAGGCTGAGGTCGGTCACGCCGATCGAACGAAGGCCGAGATCGCCGACGCGGTGGCGTCGGGGGAACTCACCTGGGGGCAGTGGCCAGTCGCGTCCAGGGTGATCAGTTGACTGTCGCAGATGTGCTCATGGACGTAGGCGCCGACCTCGCGCGGCGCGATCGCGTCCTCTGCGCATTCGATGACCAACTTGGGCACCGCTATCCGTGCGAGGTCGGCGCGGTTGTCGGACAGGAAAGTGGCGAAGACGCGGGCGCGGGCAGGGTCGTTGCGGCAGAACGTCTCGGCCAATTCGTCCTGTAAATCCGGGCGGTCGGGTGTGCCCATGATGACGGGTGCCATCGCATGCGACCAGCCCAGGTAATTGAGTTCCAAGGATTCGAGGAGTTCGTCGATATCAGACGACGAAAACCCGCCGCGATAGTCGCCGTCGTCGATATAACGCGGCGACGGTGTCAACATGACCAGCTTTGCGAACCGGCTGGGCTCGGCGATGACCGCCGCACAGTCGAAAGACGTCGCGCGTGCTGCAACGTCGAGATCACCGCCAGGGTCGACGCCGCGCCCTGGTTACTGTTCACCCCGTCCGCCTGCAGTGCGTCGTATCCGGCACCCGCGTCCGGGTCCCACATCGGCTCCCCCGCGTCGTTGTCGCCCATGAACCAGTCCGCTGCGGCCCTGACGCCGGCGAGCCAGGTCGGGTTGGTGTCGACGGCCGCGGCGCGCGCGCACGCATCGGCGAGTGTGGACACCTCGATGGGCTGCCGATCAAAACCGGGCCTCGCGTCCCCGGCGCCTCTACCCGCAACGGGGGTGGGAGACAGATGGCCGTCTGCCGTTTCGAACACGACCAGCCACGCCAACAGATCCAGGCCGCGCTGACACAGCGCCGCGTCGGCGAGCGCGGCACCTGCCGCGATCATCGCCTCAGGCAGAACGGCATTCGCGTACGTCAGTCGCGCCTCGGGCCACGGCCACGTCGGGTCTCGGTTCGGAGCGGGTAGCGAATCGGCATAGTCGGTGAGCAGCTTGCGAGCCGATGCTTGTCGTGGGTCAAAGGCAAGCAGTTCGGCAGCACCGAGCGCCGCGAACGCCATCGCCCGGGGCCAGACCGACCGCTCCTGGGCGGCCCGCTCGAACTGCACGATGGCCACCCGGCGAGTCCAGGCGACATTGCTGCGCGCGGCCGCGGTCCCGAGACCCCAGATGCACCGCCCCCAGGCGTCCTCTCGGGCCGGCTCGTCGACCCAGCCACCCGCGCTGTCCATCCGATTACGGCATGCGCCAGTAGGGGCTTGCGCATCGTTCAAGAATCGCAACGCGACTCCGGCCAGACCGTTCAGTATTCGGTCGGGCCCATGATCTCGGGTGGCGACAACAAGCACCCGCGCCACATCGTCGGTGCAGTAACCATGTTCGGGCAGCGGCTCGGCCAGTCGCGCATGCGCCAAGGTTCCGCGCCGGTCCGTCAGCCGCAGCAGATGATCGAATACCGGAGTTGGTGACGTAGTGGTCATACCCTTGCCCGGCGCTGCGCGAGGACCCGACGCGCCAGCGCCAAATACGCACCCGCAACCACCTGCCAGGTCATCTCGGGCGCCATTCGGCGGGCCTCGGCCGCCATCGCACCGGCGAGACGCGGTTGCGTCAGCACGCGACGCAGGGCCGACACCAGCGCATCCGGATCGTCGTGCGCGACGACGATACCGGCCCCAGTGGCCAGCAATTCGACGGCGTGCGGGAACGCTGTAGCCACAACTGGCCGGCCGCTCGCGACGGCGTCGACCAGAACACCGGAAATCACCTGATCGGTCGTGTCGTAGGGCAGGACGACGACGGCCGCGGACTGGACGAGAGCAGTCAGCATCGCAACGTTGTGGTAGCGCACATCGAAGCACACCGAATCCGCGACCCCGCTACGCCGCGCCTGCTCTATCAGGGCATCGCGGTAAGCCTCGCCATCGGCGGCCAGCACCTTCGGGTGCGTTGGGCCCGCAACCAGGTACCGCGGCCGGCCGGGCACATCATGAAGCGACCCCATCGCGTCGATCACCCGCTCGATGCCCTTGCCCGGGCCCAGCAGGCCCCAAGTCAACAGGGTCGGTCGACCGCCCCGCACGCAGGCCTTCGTCGGGACGATCGCCCCGTGCGGGATGGTGGCGACTTTGCGGCGGTCGATATCGAAGCCATAGAGTAGGCGCTCGCGAGCCGCATCGGACATCACGATCACCTGGTCTGCCCGCGCCGCAATCGCCTCGAATACGGAACGTTGTTGTCGCGTCGGGCTTTTGAGGACAGTGTGACTGATCACGATCGAAGGGATGCGCAGCCCGTCGATGATGCCCACCACTTCGTCTCCGTCGACGCCTCCGTAGACGCCGTACTGATGCTGGATGACCGCAACGTCGCTCTGGTTCAACAATTCAGCGCATGCTGCGACGGATGCTGGTGAGCCGTTGGCCAGCTCTCCGATGACACGGGTGCTGGAGGACGGCGCCCCGTCGGACACACGCACGACGCTGACGTCGGCGCCATAGACGGTCAACCCATGGGCCAGCGCGGCGCTGAATCTCGCCAGCGCGCACCAGGTCGGTGGATACGTACTCAGAATGCCGAAACTCGGACAGTCAGCAGATTCCCGATCCGCGACGGGAAGCGTCCACGGTCGAAAAGAAGATAAGATGCTCAAGGCGATCCCAACTGCGGTTGTCACCGGCGTTTCCGGCGTGAGCGACTGCTCGGCGCGGTCAGCGGCAAACGGCTGACTCATCCCGGACTAGCTGGGTTTCGATCTGTTCGACGATACACTCCCGACGTCGTCGCAACGCGATGGTCTCGAACGTCGCGCCCTCGCTGTACGATTCCACCGGCCGCCCGCGGTGGAGCAAAGCCGCTGAATCGGGACCAACCAGGCCCCATGACGAAGGGGCCAGTGATGTCCGATAAGTCTCCCCAACAAACCATGAGCAAGAAATGGAAAGTCGTTGCAGGAGAGACGCACCGGCGAGCGCGTCAAGACAGACCTCCGCGCCCCGGGATGCCAGCGGGGTCGCTAGCGCGAGCCTCTGTCGTCGTGCCCCAATGCGGGGTCCGGCTAACGGTGATGCCACGCCCGCCGGCGGCCGGGTGACACAGGCCCTTAGTCGGCGCGTGAACGTCTCCCGGTCAGCGAGTCCGGCGTGGCTGGTGTCGAGTCGAACTCGGCTTATTGTGGGCAGGGAAAACCTGTCTGCTCATCGCGCTGGCCTCCCCCGAGTACCTATTCGTTCAGCCGGGCGATTCGGTCGATGTGGGCGAGGAAGTGCGTCAATACCGCATCGGGCGCCTCGAGTTGCGGCCAGTGCCCGATGTCGTCGGCGAGCATCACCACATCGGGTTCGGGTATCACTTCGGCATAGCGGCGCGCCATGTGGGCACCGGAGTTGGGGTCGACCGGCCCGTCGATCAACCGCATCGGAACCGCGGTCTGCCGCATGGCACGCACCCACCTGTTTCGGTGCGTGTAGCGATCGTTGATGAACCGGCCGACCTTGTGCAGCACCCGGCGGCCGTCGTTGTAGTCCAAGATCTGGTTGAACACATCCATCATGTGCCGGGTCGGCTTAGTGTTCGGGCCGAACATCTCGCGCAGCGTCGGTTCCAGGAGCCGACGGGACAGCGGACTGCCCTGCAAATGACTGAAGATGTCGCCCAATGGGGTGCGAGACATCAGCTTCTGCGCCGCCCTGGGCGTGTAAGCCTCGATGAACATACCTCCGTTGAGCCAGGTGATCGAGTCGATGCGCAGCGCGCCGTAGACTTGCTGACCGAACTCCTGACGGGCCAACAGTTCCTGGCCCACCGAATCGCCTATGTCGTGGGCCAGTATGTGCGCGTTGTGGATGTTGAGGCGCGCCAGCAGCGCTTCGTGCATGTCGGCGTGGTCTGCCACCGAGTATTCGTAGGCCACGGGTTTCGCGGAGAATCCCATGCCGATCATGTCGGGTGCGATGACGGTGAATCGTTGCGACAGCGCGGGCCAGATCGGCGCCCAGTCGTAGGAGTTGAACGGATAACCGTGGATCAGCAGCAGCGGAGGCCCACTGCCCTCTACGCGGTAGAAGATATCGAAGCCGAGGTAGTCGAAGATCTCTCCGGAGGCCAGCCAGCGTTTCAGTTCAGCGTCCATGACGGTCATCATCCTTCGCCATAACGCAATGCTATGAGGGAGCACCCGGCTGTATGCGCGCAACCTTCGGTGCCGTTGTGGGCAACGTTTGTACAGGCGTGGGCGAACGCGCGACAACGTTTCAACGTTTACCGTCACCGAGGCGGGCACCGTAATCGACACGGGCACAGTGATATTGATGGCAGGAGGCAGTGATGGAGGTGCCACCGCATGCGGTTTGATGCCCAGGACGACGAATCGGTGCCTTTCCCTGCCGTGCTCTGTAACGAACTAGCTGTGCTGATGGTCGGTAAAGGCCGCGACGACCTGACCTTCACCGACCAGCGCGCGGCGTGTTGCGGAACTCCAACTGGCGTGGGCGGCAATGAGCTTCAACTCGGATGCGACGCGGTGCGGCCGCGGCGGGTGAAGGTGTGTCGCGGCTGAATGTTTACCTATGTGCCCTGCCGGCCGCTTCGTAATGAAAAAGGATATGGCTGCACCTATGGCGACGACGATTGCGGCAAAAGTCACTTAAGTTTTGAGGCGACTTTTGCGACAGCTCGACGTGGCGTTCCTCTGCCGCAGTAGGACCTGCGGAGTCTGTCTCACAACTTTAGTTCTGAAACTGCATGGATTTTGGTAAACGAGCGACAGGGTACTGAACGGCCGCCCGTCATGGCATCGCCTCGGCCCACGCGATATGCCCTTCGAAGCCAAGCGTTCTCTCCATGTCGCGGTAGCGAGTAACGTCAAAACCGTCGAACTGGCCAACCTGTGCCCCGACACAATCGACGAGGCCCGCGCCGCGGCCGAATCCGGCCTGAACCGCGTCGGCTCCAGCTACGACCTGTGTTTTCGCCTTCTTCGCCCACACAGGCTTTTCTTTATGACCGCGAGACACTCAATTACCGAAACACCTTTATTTCCAGAGAGCGTTCATGGGTTGGGCGTACATGTCGTTGGCAGTGAGCGGGGCCAAGCCCAAGTTGCCTTCGATAGTGGCCATCAGGCTGTACTCGTTGGCGTAGTTGGTGTCGACGAACGGGCCGGGTTGCATCCCCGCATTTACGGCGGCCTGGTTCGGGATGGCGATCATCACAACGTGGTTGCCTTCGTTGCCGAAACCCAGTGACAGATTGTTGTAGTCCTCGTCCATCGTGATGTAGATCACATCGCTCTGCGACGAATTCCACGTTGGCGACGCTTCAATGGTTTGCACTTCTTGCTGGACGAACGCGTCGCCGGCCGCGACGTTGTACTGGTGCGTTGTGACCTGGCTGAGCGCCCAGCGGGCAACGCTACCGGGAGTGTCGATAGGGCCTTCCATGTTGTTGGCGCTGTCGGCAGCGATCCACGCGAATCTAGGGGCGGTGTTCGGGTTCGCGAAATCAGTGGACAACTGCGTCAGCGGGAGCAGGTGTGTCTGCAGGTAGGCGGGAGTGTTATTGAAGACGTATTTGAATTCGAGGAAGGGTAATGCGTCGGTGGCATAGTTACCCTGCGACATCGTGGCACCCGGGAAGGGCATGCCCTGCGCGTAGCCGGCCCACGATATGCCATTCTGATCCATTTCTTGCATAAGGCTGGGTGCGTTGATGACGTTCGAGACGGGGTTGTAGGCGATCCCGAAATCCGATCCGCCCATGATCCGGAAGTAGTTGGGGTCGCTGGGATGGCCCAGCGCGTAATAGTTGGACACATAATCTTGGCTGTTGATCAGGCTGTTGATGTACGGCGCGTTGGGGCTGCCGATGATGTTGCCGACGCCCTTGTTCTCCATGTAGATCACTTGCACGTGATCGATTTGGCCGACGTTGGACGTCGGTACGGTGAGCTGCGCCGGAGTGAGGCTCGGATTGCCGACGGTGAGCGACACGTTGTCGGCGTAGGCGTCATTGTAGTGGCCGAGGATCGGGCAGCGGTCGGCGAAGGTCGTGGTCACCACCGCGGAGGTGGTGCCCACCGGGATCGTCCCGGAGATGTCACGTGGCTGAAACTCGGTGAAACCCAGGCGATCCAGCAACGTGACCGACCCGGTCGAGCCGGTGCCCAAAACAGCCCCAGTCGAGCTGTAGAAGGTGACCTGCACTGAGGCCGAGGACGGGTTCAAGAGGCGGCCGCCGAGGTCTGCACTCAGCGTGTACGGCGTTCCGGCCGCGCCGGTGAGGTTGACGGTTTGGCTGATGGTGGACGTGGCCACGGGTCCGCCGCCGGCGAAATTGTTGCCGCCGCCCAGGGGCGCGTGTTGTGGAAAGCCCAGGAACTTCGGCAGATTTGGGAACGGAGACGAGAATGGCGACGGAAAAATCGTGCGCGGGGTGCCGTAGGGGATCACGGTCGGAGTGCCGGTCACCGTCCAGCCCGGAATGGTCACCCCGCTGTAGCCCGACACCGACGGGTCGGCCACTTCGAAGCCGGGGTTGACCAGCAAGTTCTGACTCATCGGCGTCGCGGGGGTCCCGGGGGCACCGGGGGCGGTCAGCGGGCGCCCGGTCAACGCGTAAGAGGGCGCGTTGATCGCGCCCAGCAGATACTGCTTCAGGTTCTGCAGCGACGATCCGTTCGCGGCCTCGGTGCCCGCAAAGGCGCTCGCACTATGCAGCAACGTCTGCACAAACCCGGTATGGAAGGTCGCCGTGCGCGCGCTGAGCGCCTGAAAATCCGCCGCGTAGTTGCCCAACAACTGCGTGATGGCCGCCGACACCTCATCAGCGGCCGCCGGCGCAATCACCGTGGTCGCCGGCGCGGCCGACGCCCTAGCTTCCCTGATCGCCTCCCCGATCCCGCTCAGGTCCGCCGACGCCGCGGCCAAAGCCTCAGGTGCTGCGATCAGAATAGACGGCATCTTGGGCTCTCCTCACCTCAGAGCGACACACAACCGAGGAACCGATCTTCAAGAAAGCGTCCAAATGCTACGCCCCCCGGAATCGATACGCAGCCAATTCCGCACTTTTACCTACTTTGCGGGACTGTCCGATTGTTGTGGGTGCGGCGCGACCCGCGCTCCCGGCTCACCTCAGACCTGTTCATTCATCGCCACCGGATTAGGGCTGGTGGGTTTCAGGGTGGACATCCAAGTTTTGCAGCGTTTTTCGAGAAGCTGAGCACGTTAGAAGTGAGACGAGTCGAATTGAGCTCAGTTAGGTAGGGTTTGCGGCGGAACTTGGATGGTTCGTCCGGTGTGCACTAGGGGTTAGCCGACTGGAAGTGGCCGGGCTGCCCGCCCCCGGTGGAATCGCCTAGGTTGGGCATCGGCGCCTCCTCCCATGGATGGGTGAGGAGCGCCCGTTTTGTGGCCAGGGGGCGGGCAGCTCGGCTAGGACTGCTGTGATGCCATCACCTGCCTTTCACTGGGGGTTGTTGATCTGGGTCGCGGGTTGTTCTCGGGTCGGAGGGCTGCGTTGGACGGCCCGGACGGGGTGCGCACTGGTCCCCTTCGATGGCGGACCAGTGCACCCGAGGACCGACCAGCCGGCCGGGGCCCGATGAGGGCGCATCCGGTGACTGGCGGTGCCGGTGGGCAACGTGCAGGTTCTAGCGCCTCACACAAGATGGCGTCGACCTCGGCGAACAGCAACGCTATATCGGGATCCAGGTACAGGACCTCTGGTTCGGCACTGCCGATCGTGTCGCTGTTCGCCGGCGCCGCCACGGCGTTGATGTGTGTCATCGTGGCTGCTCCTGCCGCACTCACCGGCCGATCAGGCGTTGATGATCTTATGACCGTTGCCACGCCCGATCGCAATCTTGCGGGGCTTAGCCTTCTCGGCCACCGGGATCCGCAGCCGCAGCACCCCACCGTCGTAGGACGCAGCAATCTTGTCGGTGTCGAGGTTCTCACCGAGGACCAACTGCCGGCTAAACACCCCGCGGGGGCGTTCGGTGGCCAGCATCTCGCGCCCGGGATCAACATCGGGACGCTCCGCGCGCACGGTCACCACGTTGCGCTCGATATCGAGGTCCAACGAATCCTCGTTGATCCCAGGCAGATCGAACTCGACGACGAACTCCTCGCCTTCGCGCCAGGCATCCATCGGCATCACGGCCGGACGGGCCGCGGTCCCCAACACCTGCTGGGTGAAGCGATCGAGGTCCCGGAACGGATCGGTCCGCATCAACATGGTCGCCACCTCCAACTCTCCAATCTGGTGTTAGGCGGTCATGGAATCTGTGCCTCACGGCACATATTTGATATACCACGCGTATCATGCTTAGGCAAGACACTGAAACAGAAATTTCTGACACCACACATCGAGGGACATGACCAGCAATCGGCGCCACCCCGAACCGGCCAGTGACCAGGGTGTCTATGGCATCTCGGTAACCTCCGAGCTGTCGGGCATCGGGCCCCAAACCTTGCGGATCACCGAACTAGTCTGCCTAGGCCTCAACCTGGCCGGCATCGCCCAGATCTTGGAGCTGGAAAACAAAAACAGCCGACTGCAAACCGACTACACCCAACTCGAACTGCTCAACGCTTGGCTCAAGGCCAACCGCACACCACCAAAAACGTAAGGGGACGCGAGCATGCCGAACGCCGACGATCGACCTCGGCAACAAAACACCCGAAGCAGACGCGATCGACCAACAAGTGTGTGTCGACGCCAACGACCAGAGCGGTCTTGACGCGATTCATCTCGACACGGTCGGCGATCGAGACGCCAACCAAGCCGACCTGATCGGTCCAGCTACGAAAGTCCCGATCCCCGAAGACCTTTCGCCATGGTTCTAAACTCTGTGGCTCAAGACAGGAACTGTTTTCGTCCGTGGCGTGCGACGCACACCTGATCACACCGCTTCGGTCGGCGACGGCGACTCACGATGGAGTTCACCTGTGCTGGCCGGGCTCACAATTCGAGCCCGTAGGCGCGGTCCCTACCGCGCTCGGCGGCGCGTCCCAAATCTGCGGCCAGGCGTTCGTAACGCTCGTAGAGCGTGCATTGGGCGGCGGTGTGTTCGCGCCAGGCGTGGCGCCGGGCGGCGTGGCGGGCGTCCTGGCGATCCAGCAGCCGACTGACGATTTCAGGCAGCATCTCGCGGTCGCTGTGTTCGACTTCGGCATGCATGGTGCGCGGGCGCTCATCGTTGGCCAGGACCACCCGGAGATAGTGCGCGGCGGAGTATTTGGTGCCCCGCTGCATCACATGCACGTTGCCGCTTGAGACGGGCGTGGTGTTGGGTGATCCCGAAATGTCGCCGCTATAAGAGCACTTGGTTTCCGATATCCGGGGGAATTGTGAACCGACGACGGCATCAAGCCGACAGGACGGTGTCGGCGTCCACCTCGACACGGACGTGGATGCCCAGCTTCGATGCGATCTCGACGAGAGCGTCGAGCGAGAATTTCGAGATCTTTCCTCGGTACAGGTCGGACACACGGGGCTGTGTCAGGCCGAGGTTCTGCGCTGCGATGGAC
>NZ_JBKQQD010000538.1:0-3797 GCF_052144515.1 Mycobacterium sp.
GACCCCAGATGCAGCGGCTCAAGAAATGACACGAGTTTGAGACAAAACGCAGATGACATTACGTGAGACAACTCGCATCGCCGAAGGTCAGCGGATCGCTAAATGACACCGGAGATGAGAATCGACAAAACCAACAAAAATAGCGGACGGCCGTGGGGTGTAGAGGATTTAACCTTGAAGCATGGCTGCGCAGAAGACCTTAATCCCACTTGATACAGCCCGGTGCCACCACCCGGCGGATTTGACTGGCCTGTTCACCATCAAAGAAGTGAGCCAGGCCTGCGGCCTGCCAGGGCCGGTCATCATGCAGTTGGTGCCGCGGACCTGGGTTGAGCCATTGGGCTGGCTCTACACCCTCGACCAAATCAGTGCGGCCATCGCGATTTGCGAGGATCTGCACCGACCATCGGGGACCAATCAGCCTGAGGCGTAACGTGCGCCGATCGAAACGCTGTCTTGCGAGCGGTGCGCTGTGTTCACCACAGTGACCGATGCGGCAGCCCGACGCCAGCCTACTGGCCGATCTGGACGGCAAGGACTACTGCGCAGACTGTGTGACGCGGTGTCCGAGCTGCCGTACCGATGAGAGTGACCGACCGTGTGAGACCTGTTTCGGCACGCGAAGGGTTCCCAGGCCACCAGTATCAACGAATTTTGTGCAGTCAACCCCACTGCGGCGGCCTTACCGTTGATACATGGCAATTGCGAACAGTACTGATGGATTTCGCCCGCCGGTAACCCCTTTCGCCGGGTGGACGCGAAATGCCCAGGGGCGGCGGGTTCCGTTGGAAACGGCACCCCACGTCGGGGGATTCGCCCCTCCCAACACCGGTAAGACGAGCGGTTGGCTGGCCCAGTCGGCGGTGCTGTGGCCTGGTCCGGCGTTTGTGTCATCCAGTAAAGACGATTTGATGCAGATGGTGGCTTCCCGTCGCTACGGCCCTACAGCGCTGCTGGATCTGCGGCCGATCACCGCGCCCTACTATCCCAAAGAGTACGTCCCGTATCGTTTTGACCCCACCGCGTTGATCACCAACCTGAATGACGCAATCGCAACGGCCCAAAGCCTACTGAGTACATCAGCGATAGCATTGTCCGGCAGTGCATTTCGGCAATCATCCGACCCGGGGCCGTGGGACCAATTAGCGCTGGCCCCGCTGGTGTGCCTATTATTCGCGGCCAGCCCAGCGGCTACCGGGCAGGGGATGGAGTGGACCCTTGCAGCCTCAGAAAACGTCGAGATCGAAAACCTCTTGGTTCCTTTCCAAATGTCATGGAAAGCCGGTTGGGCCTCAGCCGCCGCATGGACGAGTGATCCGCTGTTTGAGGCGCGGGTGCGCGCGGTGTTGGAAATGGAGCCCAGGCAGCGCGATTCGGTGAAAATGACTGTGACCAAAGTTCTCACCGCGTGGTTGCTGACCATCCGCCGCGATCGCGAGTTCCCGCCGCTGGACTTATCGTTCTTCGACGCCGCCGATGCCACGCTTTTCCTGCTGACCCCCGCCGATGGAACGGTCGCCGCGCAGGCGATTGTGTTGATGGATCAGCTGATCAACCGGCAACGCGTAAAAGTGGGGCAGTGGGAGGAATTTCACCGCATCGGGTTGTTCCTCGACGAGATCACCAATACACCGATCCCGCGGCTCCCACAGTATCTGGCCGAATCGCGTGGGCTTGGATGCTCGATTTGCTTTGCCGCGCAGTCCGGTTCACAACTCGATGCCATTTATGGGCCGCTGCAGGGCAAGGCGATCCGAGACGTCACGCCTGCGGCGTTGATCATGTATGGCTCCCATGAACGCGATATTATGGAATCGGCCGCATTCTGGTCAGGCAAGGCAACGCGCAGCCACCAAAGCTACGATCACAACTCCGATAACAGAAACACCAGCCGCCACTTCGGAAATGCCTTGGAACCAGCGGAGTTGCTGCCCCGCAACATCGGCGAGGCGCGGCTGATCCCCAGAGGCACACCTGGGGAGATGGTAGAACTCATCACGTTTGAGGAGTTCATCGCCTACCTCGACGAACTGCGCGCCGCTGTAGGTTCTCATCCAACGTGGCGGAATTCTCATCTTCGTGACATCAAAATGGCGGATCCGCCACAATGATGAGAATCTAGTTAGTCGGCCTAGGTATGTGATCTTGTCTTGGCGGTACCCAGTCGCGTCTCCGTCTTGCGCTGCTGGACATGCGAAATGCATTGTGCATCAAGGATATTGGCGGTTCGTCATCAAGCGGAATTTGCTGTAGCGACGACACAACCCACGACGGCAAATACCGGTAAAGCCCCATATTCGTTTCCGGCGTATTCGGTTGTGCTGGGCGAGGCGGCGGGGTAGGGGAGTGCATCTGGGCGGTACTGAGCCGTGGCTATGGTACGGCCGCTGCGGTGGGGTCCAGCGCTGACCACCGTGGGGAGCCGTGCTGTTTGCCAGCCGCCGGGACGTGCACCCAGCGCACGCCCCAGATCAAGTGCCGGCGGGTGGCCCGGGCCGGCCTTGACTGCTCATTTCAGCTATGGCAATCTGAACGCTGTTCTAATTCGGACAGCGTTCGAAAGGGTGTCGTGGCCAGAACCTCGCGGCGGGTGGCCCCCGGGTTGGCCTACGGTGAGTTGGACCGTGCTCATCTGACCAAGCACCTTCTGGCCTTGGCGGAAAGAGTTGGTGTGGACAAGGTCACGATGAGAGGCCTGGCCGCAGAGGCGGGAACGTCGGCGTCTTCGGTCTATTACCACGTGAGCGGTAAGGCCGAGATGCTGGATCTGTTGATCGAGGCAGCAGTCGGCAGCATTGAGGTTCCGGCCGAGGGTGACTGGCAACAGCGTCTTGTCGCGCTCTACACCAACGCATGGCGTGTGCTGGTAGCAGTTCCTGGAATCGCGGCGCTGCTGCAGCAACGTCCACACACAACGGCCGCGACCGACATGGATCGCGCAACGCGCAAGATCCTGCACGAATCAGGTTTGCCTGAGGAGGATTTCGGTGCCGCGCACGCAGTGCTCTACATCCACCTGCTGGGATCGGTGGAATTGGAGCACCATCGCGCCAAGACAGGTGCGGTCGACGTTGCGGGCGCTGAATCCATGTTCCTGTATGGCCTGCACGTCATTCTCACCGGTCTTAGCCCGGGTGTGAATTGTGATCCAACTCCCGGGAAGAGCCGATGACTGAAGCGATGCTTGATCTCGCCGACCTCTCGCTGTGGGAGGAGGGCTTTCCCGATCACGTATTCGCTGAATTGCGCAGCACGGCTCCGGTCTATCACCAGCAGCTCACCGTGGCCGTCGATGATCGGGTCGGCCGGGAGTTCTGGGTCTGCACCAAACATGCAGAGGTATCCCGAGTGCATCGCGACCATGAAACGTTCACCGCAACTGGTGGTCCGTTGATCCAGGAGGTGGACCTGTTCGCGGCCTACCCGTCGATCGTCAACCTCGACCCGCCTGACCACACCAGGCGGCGCCGGATCATCGCGAAGGCCTTTACCCCGCGCGCGGTGGCCAAGCTCGAGCAGGGCATTCGAACACGCACCCATCTCATGGCCGGCTCCCTGCTAAGTGCTGGGGGAGGCGACTTCGTCGACCTAGCTGCAGGACTGCCTATTTCAGTTATCGGCGACATTGTCGGTATCCCCGAAGATGACCGTCCGCGGGTTTTCGCACTCGTCACCCAGGTTCTCAAGCTGGCCGGCGC
Organism: Mycobacterium sp.; assembly: GCF_052144515.1. Taxonomy (GTDB): domain Bacteria; phylum Actinomycetota; class Actinomycetes; order Mycobacteriales; family Mycobacteriaceae; genus Mycobacterium. The sequence goes on from NZ_JBKQQD010000538.1 coordinate 3,699, forward strand.
GGGGGTATCGACCCCTCAGGGCGACGACCTGGTTCCGTTCCTCGAGTTGTTCCAGTACGCCAGCGAGTTGACAGGGCAAAAACGGGATAATCCGGTCGA
>NZ_JBKQQD010000539.1:0-2659 GCF_052144515.1 Mycobacterium sp.
AGATGCATGGGACATGCCCGCAACAGGCCTCCTCACCACCAGAAACTTCTGACGAGCCTCTAGCGACAAGCCCGGCTGACGCTGGCCCGGTACCACTCGAACATCAGCTCGAGGCGATCAACGAGCGGGCCTGCGCGTTTAAGATCGTGATCTTGTAAGTGCCGCTCGCGCGCTGGCCCGCCATGAGTGTGCCTCCGTTTTCCAGGCCAATGCCCGCGACACCGGCACTCAGGTACGACTCCGCTTGGTTGTGTCTGTTGCGGGCCTTATCGAGCGTGGGGCCGGCGGGAAAGGGCTAGCTGGTGGCTTGCACCGCGATGTGCTTCTCGGCAGCCGCTGCGGTCTTTTCGGAAACACCCACCGAGACAGTGAGGATGCCCTTGTCGTAGGTGGCTTTGATGTCCTCTTCATCGGCGCCCGCCGGCAGGGTGACTGAGCGGACGAGCGAGCCGTAGGAGAACTCCGAGCGGCCCTTGGTTTCCTTCTTCTCGGTGCGTTCGGCCTTGATCGTCAACTGGCCGTCGCGCACGCTGATGTCGAGGTCCTTGGCCGGATCAATTCCTGGGAGCTCGGCGCGCAGGACGTAGTGACCGTCTTGTATCTCGTCCTCAAGCCGGATCAGATGGGTGTCAAACAGCGGGTGCAGACCCCCGTCCATGACGGAAAGCCAGTGAGCAGATCGGACCAGTCGGGCAGCCACGATCGAGGTTGCCGGCGCACAGGGAGTTTGGACATGATCGTCCTTCGGTTGTTGGGTTGTTGGGTTGTTGCGGGACTTATCGTTTCGATCCTTCAAGTTCTGCGCGGTAGCCGGTAGGGACCGAAGTCCCATCCGCGGGGATATTTGTCGCCGTGCCCGGTCAGCCATGCTTAGCACGCGTAGTGATGGGCTCGTTGGCCAGGGGCGAGTGTGCGTCGCCGGTCGCTGATGGTGACCTGATTCACATCACCACCGAGGCCGCGATGGTGCTCAGCCCTTCACCACTCCCAAGGGGACGAGGCGGGCGATCTTGCGGGCGAGCCCGGCCTGATGGCTCGTCTCGATCACCGCGTCGATGTCCTTGTACGCCTCAGGTTTTTCCTCGGCGAGCCCCCGGCGGGAGGTGCCACGGACGAGAATGCCGTGTTCCTCGAGACCTCGGCGGACTACGTCAGCGTTGGTGTGGCGGGCCGCCTGGTGACGGCTCTGCACCCGGCCGGCACCGTGGGCGGTGGAAAAGAACGCAGGGTTATCGGGAACGCCCGCGAGCACGTAGGAGGCGGTGCCCATCGTGCCCGGGATCAGCACCGGCTGGCCGACTTCCGTCAGGTCGGCGGGTAGATCTGGGTGATGGGGCGGCAGGGAGCGGGTTGCGCCCTTCCGATGTACACACACGGTGCGTGTCTGGCCGTCGACGGGATGTGTTTCGATCTTGGCGAGGTTGTGCGACACGTCGTACAGCAGGTCCAGTGACGTCTTGGTTTCCTGCTCGAACACTCGACGCGTCGCCTCAGTGAGCAGTTGCCGGTTGGCGCGTCCGTAATTGGCGGCCGCGGCCATCGCCGCCAGATAGGCCTGGCCCTCGGGGGAACAGACAGGTACACATGCCAACTGGCGATCGGGTACCGCAATGCCGTAGCGGCTCATGGCGTTTTCCATTTGTCGGACGTGATCGGTGCAAATCTGGTGGCCGAGTCCGCGCGAGCCGGTGTGGATCATGACGCAGACCGTGTCCTCTGCCAGTCCCATCTGTGTGGCCGCGGCCGTGTCGTAGACGCGGTCGACGGCCTGTATTTCCAGGAAGTGGTTGCCGGAGCCGAGGCTGCCGATCTGACCGAGCCCGCGTTCGACGGCCCGGTCGCTGACCGTGGCCGCGTCGGCGCCCTCGAGCACGCCACCGTCTTCGCATCGCTCGAGGTCGCGTGCGACACCGTATCCTTGGTCCACTGCAAACCGGGCGCCACCGGTCAACACGTCTTCCAGCACTCCGCGATTCGGCAGCCGCCACACACCTTTGGTGCCCACGCCGCGGGGTATCGCAGCGTCGAGGCGGTCCATCACCGCCCGGATCTGTGGCCGCAGCCGATCGCGGTCGAGTTCGCGGCTCACCAGCAGCCGCACCCCGCACGAGATGTCGAAACCGACCCCGCCGGGGGAGACAACTCCGTTGTTGTCGACGTCGGTCGCTGCTACCCCGCCGATCGGAAACCCGTATCCCCAATGCACGTCGGGCATCGCGTAGGACGCGCGGACAATCCCTGGCAGCGTGGCCACGTTGGCCACTTGCATCAGCGCCATGTCTCCGTGTTCGTCGGGCAGCAACGATCTCGACGCGAACACGATTCCGGGCACCCGCATGGCGCCCTCTTGTTCGATCCGGAACCGGTATGGGGTCTCCTGGATGATCTGCATGTTGTCCGCCTCAGTCACACATCAAGGATTACCGAGCACCGCCAGCCCCCGCGGGCCATGCGACAGGTGAAGCTCGTTGAACGACACCGCCTTCGGCACGGCGCCCACTTGAGGCAGGGTGCTCGCATCGACCATCGCGAACTTGACGTCGACGCCACCGGGTATGGCCTCCAGTTCGACATCGACCGGTGCCTCGCCAGCGGTGTCCAACACGTAGATGACCTCCTCGAGCACCGCGAGCAGCAGGTCATCGTCGCGGTCTCCGGT
>NZ_JBKQQD010000540.1:0-2823 GCF_052144515.1 Mycobacterium sp.
AATCGCTGCTGCTCCGCGGCACCCACGACGACATTGCCGAAGCACAGGCCGCGATCGACACGCTGGCGGCGGTCCCGACCGACCCGGGGTTCGTCCTGCACGAACTGCCGCTGCTGCGGATGCGGGCCCTGCTGGCCCGCGCCCAGGGCGACGACATCGCCTACCGCGACTTGCGGGATCGCTACCGGGGCATGGCGAAAGCCCTTGAGTTCGAGGGGCACATCGACTGGGCTGAGGCGATGCCATGAACGCCGGTGCCAGGCCGGGAGCCCTGCCCTGGGGTCTTGCCACGTTCTTGTTTACCGATATCGAGGGTTCCACCCGACGGTGGGAGGCCGACCCGGAGGTGATGCGGGCAGCTCTGGCCGATCACGACGAGGTGGTCCGCACGGCGATCGAGGCTCATGGGGGTCGGGTGTTCAAGCACACCGGGGACGGGGTGTGCGCGGTGTTCACCTCACCCAGGGCCGCCGTCGACGCTGCGGTCGCCGCCCAGCAGGCACTCGAATTACCGGTCCGGATGGGGATTTCGACCGGGGAGGCCGAGCTGCGCGGGTCGGACTACTTCGGTGCAGTACTCAACCGGGCTGCCCGCGTGATGGCCGCCGGTCACGGCGGCCAGATCCTGCTCGACGGCCAGACGGCGGGTCTGTTGGGCGGGGTGGACCTGGTGGACCTGGGGCTCCGGCGGTTGCGGGACATCGCCCACCCGGTTCAGGTGTTTCAGGTCCGCGCCCTCGGCCTGCGCACCGAGTTCCCGCCGCTAGCAACCCTGGATGCGGCGTCGGGGAACCTGCGGGTCCCGTCGACAGTGGTCGTTGCTGCCGGGAATTCTCCGAGCTGTTCACCGGCTTTCCGGGGTGGTCGGATTTGCGCCCGACCCTCGAGAACCGTCTCATGCGGCTGGAAGACGAGATGGAAGACGGCCACCACGTAGTCCGCGCGGAAATCCCCGGAATCGACCCGGCCAAGGACGTCGATATCACCGTGCGCGACGGCCGGTTAACGATCAAGGCCGAGCGCAGCGAGAAGAAGGAAACCGAGGGCCGCTCGGAGTTTTCCTACGGCTCGTTCGTTCGCTCGGTTTCGTTGCCCGCCAGCGCTGACGAAGATGACATCAAAGCCACCTATGACAAGGGCATCCTGACCGTGTCGGTGGCCCTTCCCAAAGGGGCTGCGCCAGCGGAGAAACACATCGCTGTACAGGCCACAAGTTGAGTCATGCAGGACATAAATCGCCGCACACTGCCGGCATAGGGTGGTAATGCCGGAAAGGTATGTCCCGGCCGCGTGGGCGTTCCCCCACCGAGAAGCCAGCGACTCTGGTGGGTCTTGCGGGGCTAACCGGCAATGGTAATCAGTTGGCGCTCACCATCGATGACGGCGTCAGTGTTGTCGTGGTGGGCGGTTTACCTGTTGTTCGCTTCCGGTGCGATGATCGCGATCTGGGACGCAGGAAGATCCGGGAATGACACATATCGATTCTGAGGTGATCAAAAACGCGGTGCAGATCGCCTGCCGCGCACCATCGCTGCACAACAGCCAGCCGTGGGCCTGGGTGGCCGAGGCGGGGGTTCTGCACCTGTTCGCCGACCAGGACCGCATCGGGCAGGCCACCGACAGCTCGGGCCGGGAAGTGATCCTAAGCTGCGGGGTGGTGCTCGATCATTTGAGGGTCGCGATGGCGGCCGCCGGCGTCGACACCCACACGGAACGACGGATCGCCTCGGCGCGCCGACGATGGGCGTTGGTGACCAACGGCAGCGCCGTAAAGTGCAGCGACGCCAGGTGGTCAGGGTCGCGGGGATTGGGCAACCGCTGGCGCCGAACCGATCGGCGTGCGTTTGCCGCCCCCCAAGATTGGGGAGTCGTTTGAACCCGTGCTACGCCGCGCGTTCGATGCTGAGGCCGCAAAGCTTGATGTGGTGGCCGAGGAAGCCCATCCGCGATTGGCACAAGCATCGCGGTTGACCGAGACACTGCGCGCTAACGATTCGTCCTAACATGCCGAATTAGCGTGGTGGACAGTAGCGGGATCAGGGTTTGACCACGGCATGTCGCCAGGTGCGCTGCCATCGGACTCGGAGGCCGGCAGGGTCGACGTGGCCCGCGTCTTTCCGATCGCGGGTACCGCTGAACGCCGCGCGGGCATCGCTGCCGACCAGTCGAAGATTGTCGTGCTGTCCACTCACCACGACAGCCCAGCGCAGGTGCTGCGCTGCGGTGAAGCGCTGTCGGCGGTTCTGCTCGAATGCACGATCGCCGGCCTGGCGACCTGCACGCTGACGCACATGATCGAACTGGGCGCCAGCCGCGACATCGTGCGCGACGTGATTCGAACGCCCGGGCTGCCACAGGTATTGATCCGGGTGGGAACCATGCCTCCGCCCGACGGCGCTCTGCCACCCACGCCTCGCCGCCCACTTGCTGAGATCCTCGAGTTCCGCGCCTAGCTCGCCGTCGTTGCGTTCAAATGGAGCGTTCTCGAATGTAGAGAAATGAGACGTCAGCCTCGACCTTGCCTTGTGCACATCGGTTTCAACGACGATCATGGTGGTTGCTGTCTTCCGAAACAGTTGGACCGAAGACGGTTGGGGGCTGCCGCGATCAAGCGCACGCATCTGAGCCGGTGCCGACCACTGATGAACGCCCTAATAACGGCCGGACTAGCCAGCCTTACAGGCACGTACCAGGTGATTAGGACCCCACTACCGCAACGCCGCACTGTCGTCCTGACGCTGCCCAACACCCCTATAGGAGGCTGTGTGGACGCGACCGTTACCAAGGCCGGAATGTCTCAGGGATTCGACAGCGCCGTGGCTG
>NZ_JBKQQD010000541.1:0-15326 GCF_052144515.1 Mycobacterium sp.
CTAAATGGCCGACGGCAACGGACCGCGCGCGGCGTCGTACGCGGCGCCCACCCGGTACAGCCGGTCGTCGGCCAGCGCCGGCGCCATGATCTGCAGACCCACGGGCAGCTGGTCGTCCGGGGACAGCCCGGACGGCACCGACATGCCGCAGTGGCCGGCCAGGTTCAGCGGCAGGGTGCACAGGTCGAACAGGTACATCGCCAGCGGATCATCGACCTTCTCGCCCAGGCCGAACGCGGTGGTCGGTGTCGTCGGCGTCACCAGCACGTCGACGGAGCGGTAGGCCTCCTCGAGATCCCGGGCGATCAACGTCCGCTCCTTCTGCGCCTGGTTGTAGTAGGCGTCGTAGTAGCCGGCCGACAAGGCGTACGCGCCGATCATGATGCGCCGCTTGACTTCCGGCCCGAAGCCGGCGGCCCGGGTCAGTGCCATCACTTCCTCGGCGCTGTGGGTGCCGTCGTCACCGACCCGCAGGCCGTAGCGCATCGCGTCGAAGCGCGCCAGGTTGCTCGACACCTCCGACGGCAGGATCAGGTAGTAGGCGGCCAGCGCGTGATCGAAGTGCGGGCAGTCGACTTCGCTGACCTCGGCGCCCAGCTCGGTCAGCTGCTTGACCGCGGCCTCGAACGACGCCAGCACGCCGGGCTGATAGCCCTCGCCGCGCAGCTGCTTGACCACCCCGATGCGCACCCCGCGCAGGTCACCGTTTGCTCCGGCTTTGGCCGCGCCGACGACGTCGGGCACCTCGACGTCGATGGAGGTGGAGTCCCGCGCGTCGTGTCCGGCGATCACCCGATGCAGCAGCGCGGTGTCCAGCACCGTGCGGGCACAGGGCCCACCCTGGTCCAGTGACGAAGCGCAGGCCACCAGCCCGTAGCGCGACACCGTGCCGTAGGTGGGTTTGACGCCGACGGTTGCGGTCAGCGCGGCGGGCTGACGAATGGAGCCCCCGGTGTCGGATCCGATGGCCAGCGGCGCCTGGAACGCGGCCAGCGCCGCCGCGCTGCCGCCGCCGGAGCCGCCGGGCACCCGGTCCACGTTCCAGGGGTTGCGGGTGGGGCCGTAGGCGGAGTTCTCCGTCGACGAGCCCATCGCGAACTCGTCCATGTTGGTCTTGCCCAGGATGGGGATGCCGGCCGCGCGCAGCCGCGCGGTCAGCGTGGCGTCGTACGGCGAACGCCAGCCCTCGAGGATCTTGGATCCGCAGGTGGTGGGCATGTCGGTGGTGGTGAACACGTCCTTGAGCGCCAGCGGCACCCCGGCCAGCGCGGACGCCGGCCGCTCGCCGGCGGCCAGCGCCTTGTCGACGGCAGCCGCGGCGCTCACCGCCGCGTCGGCCGCCACGTGCAGAAAGGCGTGGTAACGCTCGTCGGTTGCCTCGATCTGGTCCAGGCAGGCCCGGGTCAGCTCGACCGACGACAGCTCCTTGGCGGCGATCTTGGCGGCCAGCGTCGACGCGTCCAACCGGATGATCTCGTTCAGTGGGCCCGTCACTGGCTCTCCCCCAGGATCTGGGGGACGGCGAAGCGGCCGTCGACGGCTTCGGGCGCCTCGGCCAGCGCCTCGGCCTGCGTGAGGCAGGGGGCCGTCTCGTCCGGTCGCGTGACGTTGACGTCCTTGAGTGGGTTGTCGGTCGGTTCGACGCCGGTGACATCGACCGCCTGAATCTGGCTGACGTGGGTCAGGATGGCGTCGAGTTGGCCGGCGAAACTGTCCAGCTCGGTATCGGTCAGCGCCAGCCGGGCCAGCCGGGCCAGATGGGCCACCTCGTCGCGGGAGATCTGGGACACGAGCGAAAAGCCTAACCGGGCGGTCAGGGTCCCCGGGAACTCAGGCCTTGGCGAAATGCCACGGATACATGGTTGTGCGACAGTGGGCCCGTGCCGTCGTATCTGTTGCGCATCGAGCTCGTCGACCGCCCGGGCAGCCTGGGCTCGTTGGCGCTTGCGCTCGGTTCGGCGGGCGGCGACATCTTGTCGCTCGACGTGGTGGAGCGCGGCACGGGTTACGCGATCGACGACCTGGTCATCGAACTGCCCCTCGGCGCGATGCCGGACATTTTGATCACCGCGGCCGAGGCGCTCCCCGGTGTCCGGGTGGACAGCGTCCGTCCTCATACCGGCCTGCTGGAAGCACATCGCGAGCTGGAGCTTCTCGACCATGTCGCCGCGGCCGCCGACCGGGAGTCCAAGTTGCAGGTGCTGGCCGACGAGGCGCCCAGGGTGCTGCGCGTGAGCTGGTGCACGGTGTTGCACCGTTGCGACGGGAAGCTGCACCGCCTCGCCGCCAGTCCCGGTGCGCCGGAGACTCGAGCAGTTTCGGCGCCGTGGTTGCCGATCGAGCAGGCCGCGACGCTGGACGGTAGCGCCGACTGGGTCCCGCAGGCGTGGCGCGATATGGACACGAGGATGGTCGCCGCTCCGTTGGGCGATCCGCACACCGCGGTGGTGCTGGGCCGTCCGGGCCCGCAATTCCGGCCTTCGGAGGTGGCTCGGCTGGGGTACCTTGCCGACATTGTGGCCACCATGCTGCGTTAACGCGATCCGGACATCACCGCCGGGTCTACTGGGTCACCGTCTTCCCACAGCAGCAGTTGACGAACCGCCGGACGAGGCCCGTACGGTCGCAACATGGTGCTGGCCGGGCGCGGACGTACCCGTTGCGGCCACCAGAACCAGCGCCCCAGAAGCGTTGCGACGGACGGTGTCATGAACGAGCGCACGATCAGCGTGTCGAACAACAACCCAAGGCCAATGGTCGTCCCGATCTGACCGAGCACCTGAAAACCACTGAACACGAACGCGCACATCGTTACGGCGAAGACGATGCCGGCGGAGGTGACTACCGAACCGGAGCCGGCCATCGCCCGGATGATGCCGGTCTTCAGGCCGGCATCGATTTCTTCCTTGAAGCGGGAGATCAACAACAGGTTGTAGTCGGATCCCACGGCCAGCAACAAGATCACGGCCAGCGCAAGCACGACCCAATACAGCTGAATGCCGAAGAGGTACTGCCACACCAGCACGGACAGCCCGAACGAGGCGCCCAGCGACAAGGCCACCGTGCCAACGATGACCAGCGCGGCGACCAGGCTTCGCGTGATGATCATCATGATCAGCAGGATGAGGCTGAGCGCGGCGAATGCCACGATCATCAGGTCGTACTTGGCTCCGTCCTGGATGTCCTTGTACGTCGCCGCGGTGCCGCCAACATAGATGTTGGCGTCGGCCAAGGGCGTGCCCTTCAATGCCTCGTGCGCGGCCCTCGTCATCGGGTCGATGTGTGAAATGCCTTGGGGAGTCGCGGGATCGCCCTCATGGGTGACGATCATGCGAGCCGCCTTGCCGTCGGGCGAGAGGAACAGTTTCAGCCCCCGATTGAAATCCGGGTTGGTGAAAACCTCGGGCGGCAGGTAGAAGGTGTCGTCGTTCTTGGCGGCGTCAAAGGCTCGCCCCAGCGCCGTCGCGTTATCGATCGCGGCCGCCGTCTGGGCGTAAATGCCGGACTGGGTGGCATAACTCGCCAACGTCAATTCGTGATTGATCTCCTGGCTGTCGATCTGGGGTGGTATCAGCGCCACCAGTTTCGGCTGCAGCGCGTCGAGCTTGTCCAGGGTGGCCGTGAGGTCTTCAAACTTCTCGGTCAGCTGATCGATGCCGTCGAGCACGTCGAAGACCGACCGCAGCGCGAAGCAGGCCGGGATGTCGTAGCAATGCGGTTCCCAATAGAAATAGCTGCGAATCGGCCTGAAGAAGTCATCGAAATTCGCGATCTTGTCGCGTACTTCCTTGATCGTGGCGATCGTGTCGTGGAAGCTTTGCGCCTCGCTGTGGGTGTCTCCGGCGAGCTGCTGCTGCAGCACGTACTGCTGCTTCAAGATGTTGATGGTCTTCGCCAGTTCACCTGCCTGCCTTTGCAAGTCGTTCGCGCGATCCCGTTGGTACGACAGGTTCTCCTGCTGGGCGGCGCTGGAATTGCTGACCGCGAAGGCGAGCGAGCTGTGGACGAGCGGCGTACCCAAGGGCCTGGTGATGGTCTGCACCTGGGCGACGCCGGGAACATGAAACACCGCCTTGGCCACCCGGTCCAGGACCAGCATGTCGGCCGGGTCGCGCAGGTCGTGATCCGCCTCGACCATGAGCAATTCGGGCTCCAGCCGGGCGCGCGAAAAATGCCGTTCGGCGGCCGTGTACCCGACATTGGCCGGCGCGCTGGCGGGCATGTAGGGGCGGGTGTCGTAACTCGTCTTGTATCCGGGCAACGCGAGCAGGCCCACCAGGGCCAACGCGCACGCCGCCACGAGAACGGGGCCGGGCCAGCGGACGATGGCGGTGCCGATCCGCCGCCATCCGCGGGTTCTCATGGCGCGCTTGGGTTCGAAGATGCCCACCAAAGCGCCCAGGGTGAGCATGGCCGGACCCAGGGTCAGCGCGCCGGCAAGCGCGACGAGGATTCCTATTGCGGCCGGAATGCCCAGGCTCTGAAAATAGGGCAGCCGGGTGAAGCCCAGACAGGCCACCGCGCCGGCAACCGTCAGACCCGAACCCAAGACAATGTGGGCCGTCCCGTGAAACATTGTGTAGAAGGCCTTTTCGCGATCCTCGTCGGCGCCGCGCGCTTCCTGGTAGCGGCCGGCGAAAAATATCGCGTAGTCCGTTCCGGCGGCGATCACCAGCAGCGTGAGCAGGTTCGTCGCGTATGTCGACAGTCCGATGATCCCGGCGTTGCCCAGGAAGGCGACGATTCCGCGGGCGGCAGACATTTCGACGAGGACCGTCACGAGCACGAGCAGCGTCGTGAGGACAGAGCGGTACACGAAGAACAACATCAGTGCGATCACCCCGATGGTGATGGTGGTGACCTTTGCCGTTCCCTTGCTGCCCACGTCGAACTGATCCGAGATGAGCGGCGCCGCGCCGGTGACATAAGCCTTGACACCCGGCGGCGGTTGGGTGTGGTCAACGATGTCACGGACGGCGCCGACGGATGCGTTGGCTGTCGCCGAGCCCTGATTGCCCGCAAGAAACACCTGAACGTACGCGGCCTTGCCGTCGGAGCTCTGCGACCCCGCCGCGGTCAGGGTGTCCCCCCAGAAGTCCTGGACGTGCTCGACATGCTTCTTGTCCTGCTCTAGCTTGCGGATCATCTCGTCGTAAAACTTGTGCGCGTCCGCGCCGAGCGGCTTGTTGCCCTCCAGGACGACCATCGCCGAGCTGTCGGTGTCGAACTCATGGAAGTCCTGACCGATCCGCTTGATCGCCTTGAGCGACGGCGCATCCGGCGAATTCAGCGCCACGTTGTGTGTTTTCCCGACCACTTCCAGCTGCGGCACCGCGATGTTCGTGATGGCGGCCAGCGCCAGCCAGAACAGCAGGATCGGCAGCGAAAGCCGGCGGATGGTGTGCGGTATGCGGGGCCGCGAGGGCTGATTGTCGCTCATCCGGACTTGTCCAGGCAGAAGGTGTAGGCATCGACTTTGTTGACGGTGCGTTCGTCTTTGACCTCACCGTTGACGATGATGCGGCAGCCGAGTGTGTCTCCGTTGCCCTGCGCCACGACGTTGCCGACGACCGCGGGCTCGGTCGTGGTGATGGTGAAGGACCAGGGCAGGGGAGCATTTTTGACTTGCTGCGGCTGGGCGTTGACATCCAAGTAGTTGATTGTCGCCGTTGCGCCCGGTGCCCCAAAGACCTCGAGGACCACCTGCTTGGGGTTGAACGGAACGATCTCGTTGGAGAGGCCGGCGTTGGCCGACGTGTTGTTGTGCGAGCCGAAGATTCCGTGCAGGCGATAGATGGCAAACCCCGCGACCGCGACGACGATGATCGCGACCAGCACCATCCACCCCCGTTTGGCCAGGGTCGCAATTGAAAACTGTTTCACCCGTTAGCCTTTCGATCAGCGGGCGACACGGTCACCCTCGATGCTCGAGGCGGATCGATGGTATGACAGTACGGTACTGGACCGTACTGCACAAGAGACGCGACCGTACACTTTTTATCCGCGGGGTCGGGTGAGGCCGGGGATGATGAAGTCGTCGACGAGAGCTTGCACCGTGCGACGGGTGGGCGGCCGGCTGGGGATGATGGACCGGAAGATCAAATAGCCGGGCAGCAGGTCCCAGAGCTCGTCGGTGATGGCGGCATCGGCGATCTCCCCCCGCTCGACGGCCTGGCGCAAGATGTGTTGGATCAAGGCCTTGCGCTGTTCGACGAATTGGTGCTGCAGGGCGTCGTTGAGTTCGGGGTGGCGCGATGCCTCGACGAGCACCGCGCGGATGGTGCTGGCGTGCTGGTGGACCTGTTGGCCGCAGATCTCGCCAAGCTGCAACAGATCGCCTCGCAGCGTGCCGGTGTTCGGCGGGACGGCGGCCTGGCGGACGCCCTCGATGAACGCGGCCAACACCAATTCGGCTTTCGAGGGCCAGCGCCGATACACGGTGGCCTTGCTGGCGCGGGCGGCGCTGGCCACCGCGTCCACCGTCAACCCGTCATAGCCGTGCTCCTGCAGGAGTTGCAACGTCACCGCGAGCAACTCAGCCTCCCGCGGCGACCACGCCGACAAATCCGCGAACCGATCGGCAGTCTGGGTCATAGCGCTCACGATAAGCCCCAACGCTGTGCGGGGCGTCAATTCGCCGCAGCGTCAGGCGGCCCGTCCTCGAGGAGCCGTCGGAATCCGTCCTCGTCGAGGATCGGCACGCCGAGGTCAACGGCCTTGTCGTACTTCGATCCAGGCGAGTCGCCGGCGACGACGTAGTCGGTCTTCTTCGACACTGAGCCCGCCGCCTTGCCGCCGCGCGCCACGATCGCCTCCTTGGCATCGTCGCGGGAAAAGCCCGTCAGCGACCCGGTGACCACGATGGTCAGCCCGGCCAGGGTGCGCGGCACGCTCTCGTCGCGCTCGTCGGCCATCCGCACCCCGGCCGCCCGCCACTTGTCGACGATCTCGCGGTGCCAGTCGACGGTGAACCATTCGGTGACGGCGTCGGCGATGGTGACTCCCACGCCCTCGACGGCGGCCAGCTGCTCGGTGGACGCGGCCTTGATGTCCTCGATGTCGGCGAACTCGGTGGCCAGCGCGCGGGCAGCCGTCGGCCCGACATGGCGGATCGAGAACGCCACCAGCACCCGCCACAGCGGTGCGGCCTTGGCTTTGTCGAGGTTGACCAGCAGCCGTTTGCCGTTCGCCGACAGCTGCCCGGCCTTGGTCCGGAAAAGCTCGGTGCGCAACAAGTCGTCTTCGGTGAGGCCGAACAGGTCGCCCTCGCTGGTGATGACGTGTGCTTGCAGCAGCGCCACGGCGGCCTCGTAGCCCAGCCCCTCGATGTCCAGGCCGCCGCGACTGGCGACGTGAAACACCCGCTCTCGCAGCTGCGCCGGGCAGCGCTGCGCGTTGGGGCAGCGGATGTCGGCGTCGCCTTCCTTTTCGAACGCCAACGTGGTCCCGCATTCGGGACATGTTGTGGGCATGACGAATTCGCGCTCGGAGCCGTCGCGCAGGTCGACCACCGGTCCCAACACCTCGGGAATCACGTCGCCGGCCTTGCGGATCACCACGGTGTCGCCGATCAGCACGCCCTTGCGCTTGACCTCGGAAGCGTTGTGCAGCGTGGCCTGCCCCACCGTCGACCCGGCGACCTTGACCGGCGTCATGAACGCGAACGGCGTGACGCGCCCGGTGCGGCCGACGTTCACCCGGATCTCGAGCAGCTTGGTCTGCGCCTCCTCGGGCGGGTACTTGTAGGCGATCGCCCAGCGCGGAGCCCGCGAGGTGGAACCCAGCCTGCGCTGCAGCGCCACCTCGTCGATTTTGATGACGACGCCGTCGATTTCGTGATCCACCTCATGACGGTGTTCGCCCCAGTAGTCGACGCGTTCCTGGACGCCGGCTAGGTCGTTCACCACGATGGCGTGCTCCGAAACCGGCAGGCCCCACGCCTTGAGCGCCAGATATGCGTCGTGCTGGGTGGCCGGGCGAAACCCTTCGGCGTGCCCCAACCCGTGGGAGATCATCCGCAGCTTGCGGCGAGCCGTGACCGCGGGATCCTTCTGGCGCAGCGATCCCGCCGCGCTGTTGCGCGGGTTGGCGAACGGATTCTTGCCCTCCTCCACCAGGCTGGCATTGAGCGCCTGGAAGTCGGCCACCCGGAAGAACACTTCGCCGCGGACCTCCAGGACCTTGGGCAGCGGGTAATCGTCACTGGCGGTGAGTCGTTCGGGGACGTCGTCGATGGTGCGGGCGTTCAGCGTGACGTCTTCGCCGGTGCGGCCGTCCCCGCGGGTCGCCGCCCGGGTCAGGCGTCCGTCCCGGTAGACCAGCGACAGTGCGACGCCGTCGATCTTGAGTTCGCACAGGTAGTGGGCGTCATCTCCGACCTCGGCGTGCACGCGGGTTGCCCACGCGCCGAGTTCCTCTGGGGTGAAAGCATTGTCGAGGCTGAGCATCCGTTCGAGATGCTCGGTCGGCTCGAAATCGGTCGCGAAGCCGGCACCGCCGACCAGCTGGGTGGGCGAGTCGGGCGTGCGCAACTCGGGATTGGCCTCCTCGAGCGCCTCGAGCTGCCGCAACAGGCGGTCGAACTCGGCGTCGGTGATGATCGGCGCGTCGCGCACGTAGTAGCGGAACTGGTGTTCGCGGACCTCCTCGGACAGGTCGCGCCACTGCCGCAGCACCTCCGGCGCGGTGGGATCAGCTTCGGGCTCGCTCACCCTGGCAGGCTATCGAAGGGTTGCCACAGACACGGGTTGGCAGTCTGCCCGGACAACACCAAACGCATTGGCCACATCTGACACGCAGGCCTCCGCCATGGCGCGGTGCACTTTTGCCCGCCTCGCAGCCACCACCGAGCCCTCCAAGCCCTACTAGAACAGCACCAACAACCCGTGGCTTGACACAGGGCAACTGAGAGGCGGGCAAATCGGCACCCTCCCTCCCGCAGGGGCAGGTGTGGCGGATGCGACGACTCAGCGCTCGTGTCAGATGGCGTCCGGATCCTCGGCGAACGCCTCTGCGGCTTTACGGGCAAGCCCGATCGCGATGCGCGCCCACTGCGCGGTCGCCCCCGCCAGGCCGCATGTCGGGGTGACGCCGATGCGATCGCGCAACGCCGAGCGGCCGAACCCGAGACGATCGGTCACCGCGACCACGGCGGCGGCCACCTCTTCCGCCGTCGGCCGCCGCTCGGGCGCGGTGCCGGGTACCACGCCCAGCACCACGGTGCGGCCCGACTCGACGAACGCGGCGACGCCGTCCAGATCTGCTGCGCGCAGCGTGCCCGCATCTATCGAAATGGCACTAATAGTGCTGCGCTGCAAGAGGTTCCATGGCAACTCGGCGGCGCAGCTGTGCAACACGACATCGGGGCCCACGACGGCGACGCATGTGTCGAGCAGTGCGCCGGCCACCGCCTCGTCGAGCGCGGCGACCGGGCTCAGCGCGGTCACCCCGGTCAGCTGTCCGCCCAGCGCCGCGGGCAGCGACGGCTCGTCGAACTGGACCACCACCGGGGTGTCGAGTCGACGGGCCAGCACCGCGCGATGCGCGGCGACGCCTTCGGCCAGCGACGCCGCCAGGTCACGCAGGGCGCCGGAATCGGTGATGGCCCGGTGGCCGTTAGCCAGCTCCAGCCCGGCGGCCAACGTGACCGGCCCCGGAGCCTGCACCTTGACCACGCGCTGGCCCCCGCGCAGGCCCGCGACCTCCCAGGCCTCTTCGAGCGCGTCCATATCCTCATCGAGCAGGCTGACCGCCCGGCGGGTGACCGCTCCGGGCCGCGCGGCGATGCGGTAGCCCCTCGGCACCGTGTCGATGGCCACATCCATCAGCAGTGCGCCGGCCCGCCCGAGCATGTCGGCGCCGACTCCCCTGGCGGGCAGCTCGACGATGTGTGCCAGCGCACCCGCCAACTCGCCGACAACCACCTCGGCGGCATGGCGCGCGGCGGTACCCGGCCACGACCCGACGCCGCTGGCCTTGGCGAACACATTAGCGAAAACACTCACCCGGCAACCGTATTCGACCTGACATTGCCGGTCGCGCACCAGGGGTGTTTAGCGGCTACTCTCAGAACGCAGAAGGGTGGCAGATGGGGAGATTGACGCGCTCGCTGCTGTGGGGTGGCGCGGCGTTGCTGGTGGCGGCCTGCACCAGGGTGGTGGGCGGGACGGCCGTGCCGGGATTCGCCATGGGCGCCAGGGGTGTGCAGGGCGTCAACGTCGACCAGATCCTCCTGGACCAGTCACGGATGCGCGCGATCACCGGCGGTGGCGACAGCCTGACCATCATCCCCTCGATGGACGGGAACCGCCCCGTGGACATCGACGTCCTCGCCGATAACACGCCCCGGCCGTGCCGGTTCATCTTCGCCGAGACCGCGACTTTCGGACCCGATATCGAAGAGTTCCACAAGACCACCTTCCAGGATCCTCCCAAAGGCGGCCTGATATCCGAGGGTGCCGCGGCCTACCGAGATGTGGCCACCGCACGGCGCGCCTTCGGCGCTCTGGTGGCTACCGTCGGAGACTGTGCGGCCAGTGAGGCCGGCCAGCTGTATGTCGGCGACTGGAACACCGGCGCCGACTCGCTGCACATGCTGCCGGGCGGCTGCGGCCGCGACTACCTGGTCCTGGCGGTGGCGCTGATCGAGGTTACCTTCTGCGGCTTCCCGCAGTCGGTGTCCGACATCGTGATGACTAACATCGCCGCGAACATTCCCCACTAGCCGCCAGACTAGCCAGTGCCGGCGATGGTCGCGCTGCCGAGCACCTCGTCGCCGTCGGGGTCCGGGCGGTACAACACCAGCGTCTGGCCGCGCGCCACTCCGCGCAGCGGATCGCGCAATCGCACGAAGAGCTCGTCACCGACCAATTCGGCTACCGCATAGGCGATTTCACCGTGCGCACGCACCTGAACCGCGCACTCGACGGCACCCGACGGCGCGACTCCCCCGGTGAAGACCGGCGCGCGGCCAATCAGCTCGTGCACGTCGAGGTCGGCCAGTTCACCCACGTGGACGGTCGCGGTGTCGGCGTCGATCGCCGTCACGTACCGAGGCCGACCGTCCGGCCCCGGCCCCGCGATGCCCAGGCCTTTGCGCTGGCCGATGGTGAAACCGTGCACCCCGTCGTGGGTGGCCAGCACCGCTCCGTCCGCGCTGAGGACGTTGCCGCGGCAAACCCCGATGCGCTCACCCAGGAAAGCCTGGGTGTTCCCGGACGGGATGAAGCAGATGTCGTGGCTGTCCGGCTTTTCGGCGACTGCCAGGCCGCGACGGGCGGCCTCCGCGCGAATCTGGGGCTTGGGAGTGTCCCCGATCGGAAAGGCGGCGTGGCGCAGCTGCTCTGCGGTCAGCACGGCCAGCACGTAGGACTGATCCTTGTCCCGGTCGACGGCGCGGCGCAGCCGCCCACCCGATAACCTCGCATAGTGGCCGGTGACCACCGTGTCGAAGCCCAACGCGAGGGCCCTCGCCGAGAGCGCCGAGAACTTGATTCGCTGATTGCACCGCACGCACGGGTTGGGCGTCTCCCCGCGAGCATACGACGAGACGAAATCGTCGATCACAGCTTCTTGGAATTTCTCCGCGAAATCCCAGACGTAGAACGGGATTCCGAGCATGTCGGCGACGCGGCGCGCATCTGCGGCGTCTTCCTTCGAACAGCAGCCGCGCGAGCCGGTGCGCAGCGTGCCCGGCGCCGACGACAGCGCCAGGTGCACACCGACCACGTCGTGCCCGGCATCGACCATGCGCGCGGCGGCGACCGACGAATCGACCCCGCCGCTCATCGCGGCCAGAACCTTCACCCCAGAGCCCCCTAAGCCCCCGCGGCGGCCAGGGCGGCCCGGCGGGCCCGGTCCACCGCACCGGGCAGCAGCCGCAGCGCCTCATCGACGTCGGCGTCAACACTGCTGTGCCCCAACGAAAGACGCAGCGACCCGCGCGCGCTGGCCGGGTCGGCACCCATCGCGATCAACACGTGCGAGGCCTGCGGGACACCAGCGGTGCAGGCTGATCCGGCGGAACATTCGATTCCGTTGGCGTCCAACAACATCAACAGCGCATCGCCTTCGCAGCCGCGGAAGGTGAAGTGCGCATTGCCCGGAAGCCGCGAGCGGCCGCGCGCGCCGTTGAGTGTAACGTCGTCGATCTCGGCCAGCACACCCTCGATCAGCCGGTCGCGCAACACGCGTAGCCGCGCGTTGTTGGCCGAAAGCCCGTCAACCGCGATCTGCGCGGCCGCCGCCATCCCGGCAGCACCGGCGACATAGGGTGTGCCGGAACGAATGTCACGTTCCTGGCCACCGCCGTGCAGCAGTGGCACGCCGGTGACGTCCCTGCGCAGCAGCAGTGCACCCACACCCGGCGGACCGCCGAACTTGTGCGCGGCCACGCTCATCGCCGACAGCCCACTGGCGCCGAATTCGACCGGCAGCTGGCCCACTGCCTGCACGGCGTCGCTGTGCATCGGGACACCGAATTCGGCTGCGACGGAGGCTAATTCGACGACCGGCAGGATGGTGCCGACCTCGTTGTTGGCCCACATCACCGAGACCAGCGCGACGTCGTCGTGGCTCTGCAGCACCTCGCGCAGCGCTGGCACCGACACCGAGCCGTCGGCGGCGGTGGGCAGCCAGGTCACCTGGGCGCCTTCGTGTTCGACGAGCCAGTTCACCGAGTCGAGCACGGCGTGGTGTTCCACCTCGGTGGTGACGATGCGGCGGCGGCTCGGCTCCGCGTCGCGGCGAGCCCAGTAGATGCCCTTGACGGCCAGGTTGTCGCTCTCGGTACCGCCCGCGGTGAAGATCACTTCCGACGGGCGCGCCCCCAGTTTGTCCGCGATCAGCTCACGGGATTCCTCGATGCGGCGCCGCGCCGCCCGGCCGCTGGTGTGCAGTGACGACGCGTTGCCGACGGTGCCGAACACCGCCGTCATCGCCTCGACGGCGGCGGGGTGCATCGGGGTGGTAGCGGCGTGATCGAGGTAGACCATGACGCGCCCCACGATACCGGGCAGCTCGGGGGCCTCTGAACGCTTATGCCACCAGGGCGTGCCCGTGACCTGGGTGCGCGGGCGCCGCGACCCGTACCGCGGACTGGCAGCGGCGGGCCAGGTCGCGCCGATTGGTGCCCGGCAGCTGCAAGGATTCGACGTGCACCCGCGCCACCGTGCGCCGCACGGTGAGCAGCCGGCACACCGACCGGAGCAACGGGTCGTCGCCGACGAACGCCGGAGCGGTGGACACGCTGCCGTCGACGTGGTGATAGCTCAGCCGGAGCGGCTGCACCGGCCTGGCGGCGTCGATCGCGGCCTGGAACATCGCCGGGTAGAAGGATCCCGACCCCTTATGCGTGTGCCCGGGTTCGCCGTGCCAGCCGCACCAGGTGGTGCCCTCCGGGAACGCCACCACCGTCTGACCGGAGCGCAGCCGGCGGGCGACGACGTCGACCACCGCGGGCAGCCGCCGCAGACTGGCCCGCTCGATCGGGATGACCTTCAGGATGCGCGCCACGACCCCGATCGCACCCCCGGTGAACATGTCGGCGCGGGCGACGAACGACCCGGGCAACACCGAACCGATGCAGAAGGCGTCCAACCAGGAGATATGCCCGCTGACCACCAGGACACCGCGCAGGTTTCGAATCGGGCTGCCCGACACCGTGATCCGGACACCGAAGCAGCGCAGCACCAACCGGCAGTAGACACGTTGCACCTTCGTCCGGCCCGGCAGCGGCACCACCATCAGCGGCACCCCCGGCGCCAACAGCAGCGCCAGCATGACGCGAAGCGCTACCCGCAGCACCACTAGCGATCGGCGCGATTGCGCAACACCGCCGGTACCCACACAGTTGACGTCGCACGAGGTGCGCGGCAGCCAGGCGTGGGCGGTGACTGCGGGAGCGCTCATCGCTCGCCGCCAGCCATCTCGGTAGCGGCCGATACCGAGCGCAGTCGCCTGAGATATCGGGTATCTGCGCGCCGTTTGTCCAGCAGCACGCAGAAGTCGCCAACCCCGAACTCCGGGTCGTGCGCCGGTTCGCCGCAGACCTGAGCGCCCAGCCGCAGGTAGCCGCGCATCAGCGGCGGAACCGCCGGCCGCGGCGGCGGGGCAATGTCGTCGATCGTTTTCCCGTCGATGAGCACGGGCCGGTGGGGACGCACCCGGTACTGCGGCGGCGCGGCATGGCGGCCCAGGATGAAGTCGCGCACGCCGCGCAGCTGGCTGCCCGGCACGTCACCATCGGCTTCGGAGCCGGTTTCGGGGCCGATCGGGACCGACACGCAGCCGGTCACGTAGTCGTAGCCGTATTTGTCCAGGTAGGCCAGGATGCCGGCCCACATCAGCAGCACCACGCCGCCGTTGCGGTGGCCGTCGCGCACCACGGCGCGTCCCATCTCCACCAGCGACGACCGCAGCGGGTCGAACGCGTCCGCGTCGAATTCGGTCGCGGTGTACAGGCCTCCGGCGGCGATGGCGCCCGCCGGCGCCAGCATCCGGTAGCAACCCACCAGCTCCCCGGTGTCGTCGTCGCGGACCAGCAGGTGGTCGCAGTATTCGTCGAACCGGTCCCTATCAATACCGTCCCGGGGCCCGTGCGCCCCCGCCGGCAGGGTGAAGCCGGGTGTGCTGGTGAAGACGTCGTAGCGAAGCCGCTGCGCGGCCTCGATGAGGGAGGAATCGGTGGACAGCAGCAGGGAGTAACGCGGACCCGACGCCTGCGCTGGCGCGCCGTCCGGTTTGTCGCTCGGTATCAGGACAGAAGCGATGCTCATGCCACCAAAGTTGCGCAAGCGGTGATCCGATCGGCATCGGCGCTGTGACGTGTCGGTGCACGTCAGATGACGAACTGTCGCGAAAAGATAACGGCCCCGCAGGTAGCCTGCGGGGCCGTTAACCGCTGTTTAAACGGGGTGTCAGCCTTTGCGCGCCTTGATTGCGTCGGTCAGCTGCGGGGCCACCTTGAACAGGTCGCCCACCACGCCGTAGTCCGCGACCTCGAAGATGGGTGCCTCTTCGTCCTTGTTGACCGCGACGATGGTCTTGGAGGTCTGCATGCCGGCGCGGTGCTGGATCGCACCGGAGATGCCCAGCGCGACGTAGAGCTGCGGCGACACCGTCTTACCGGTCTGGCCCACCTGGAACTGCCCCGGGTAGTAGCCGGAGTCCACGGCGGCGCGCGACGCGCCGACGGCCGCACCCAGCGAGTCGGCGAGCGCCTCGACCACGCTGAAGTTCTCCGCGCTGCCGACGCCGCGGCCACCCGACACCACGATGGTCGCCTCCGTCAGCTCCGGCCGGTCGCCCGCGACGGCGGGCTCGCGAGC
>NZ_JBKQQD010000542.1:0-10774 GCF_052144515.1 Mycobacterium sp.
CCTCAAACCGCGAACATTCTCCAGCGCCCAAGCGGCACTTGAGAACACCGCCCGCATGTACCGCAAAGACCTGTGGATCGACCAGGGTTTGCATGTCGAGGTGTGGACCGAGAAGGACGCCATCCGCGGTGTCGTCTCACCCATCACCGTCGAATACGACGTGCCGCTGATGATCTCGCGCGGTTTCAGCTCCGAGACGTTCCTCTATGAAACCGCTGAGGACATCAACGATGAGGGCTGCCCGGCCGTCATTTATCAGCTCGGTGACCACGATCCGAGCGGGGTCGCCGCCTGGGACGACATCCAACGCAAGCTGCGCGAGTTCGTCGACGACGGCATCGACGTGACATTCGAGCAGATCGCCGTCACCCCCGAGCAGATCACCGAACTGGCTCTGCCGACGCGGCCCACGAAGCAATCCGACACCCGTGCCGCGAAGTTCGTCGGCGAGTCGGTGGAGGTCGACGCCATCCCTGCCTCGACGCTGCGCGATCTGGTGCGTGACGCAATCGAGTCGTGGATCGACCCGGAGTCGTTGCGGCTTACCAAGATCGCCGAGGCGTCTGAGCGCGAGGTCCTGACCCGCATCGCCGATGGGTGGGAGGACGAATGAGTACGTCATCCCGGCAGGTGTCGTGGTGGTCGGTACGCGAGTTCATCATGCCCGTGCTCAATCAAGCCAACGACCGGCCGATGCTGGGCACGCCGGCCTGGTGCAGCCTGACCCACGATGATCCGCGAAAGTGGGCTGCGCTGCTCGACGGCGCTCAGCACTGGGCATTACGGATGGATTCATGCCAGGAGGCCCGCTGCGAGGCCAGCCGCTCGGTGTCTAGCGCGGTCGATTGGCCGGCCGTGTCGCAGGAAATCAAAGACCTCGGCGAGTTCTACACCGCGCGGCCCTGGCTGAGGCGGGAGGTCGTCTGATGGACTTCGTTTACGGCACCGACTACCCCGACACCGAATGGGTCGACCGCGACGGCCAGCCCCTCGACGACGACCCTTACTGGGATGTCCCGCCGCCCGATAACCCACCCGATGACGACCCAAATCAGGACCGTGGTACTGATGACCCCGGCTGGACGTTCATCGACGGCGCCACCTTCATCCTCGACCAACCAGCCACCATCCCCACCCTGTGGGGCCACGGCAACGACGTGCTGTGGGCCGAGGACGAGTCGCTGATGATCGCCGGGCCGATGGGCCTGGGCAAAACCACACTCGCCATCCAGTTGATGCACGCCCAGCTCGGCGTCGGCGACGGCCTCGTGCTCGGTCTGCCGGTGCCCGAACGGCCCGGCAAAATTCTGTACCTGGCGATGGACCGGCCCGCCCAGATCGCCCGCGCCGCCCGCCGGTTGTTCACTGAAGCGCAACGCCAGGTCCTCGCCGAGCGGCTGGTGATCTGGCGAGGCCCACCCCCGGCCGACATCGCCAAAAACCCCGGCCTGCTCAACGCGCTCGCCGAGAAAGCCGTCGCCGACACCGTCTACCTCGACTCGATCAAAGACGCCGCCATCGGACTATCCGAAGACGAAGTCGGCGCCGGATACAACCGGGCCCGCCAACAGTTGCTCGCGCACCGCCGCCAACTCGCCGAGCAGCACCACACCGTCAAACGCGGCGCCGGCGGCAAGGCGCCCACCAACGTCGCCGACATTTACGGCTCCGCGTGGATCGCCAACGGCACCGGCAGCATCATCCTGCTCTCCGGTGAACCCGGCGACCCCATCGTCGGCTTCAGACACGTTCGCGCGCCCGCCGACGAAGTCGGGCCGTGGCGGCTGCTGCACAACCAGCGCGCCGGGGTGCTCACCATCGAACACCACGTCAGCGTTTACGCGCTCGCCGAAGCCTGCGGCGGCAAAATCACCGCCAAACAGGCCGCCGCAGGCATCTACGAGACGGACGACCCGAGCCGCGCGCAGATCCAGAAAGCCGTCCGCCGGCTCAACGACCTCGTGCCGACAACCTTCACCCGCATCGACGGCGCCAAAGGCGGCGGCAAAAATGCGCGGCCCGCCGTTTGGCTGCTCCCCGGCGTGGACCCGTCCCAGTTCGTGGACCCGTCACTGTTCGGCGAGGGTGGCTCGGATGGCTGAAAAAAGTAATCACGGAGTAATCACGCGTTTTGCAAAACCGCAGGTAGAGAAATCACACGGGTTTTCGGGCCGAAAGTAATCACATGAGTAATCACGCTAATCACACGGCCCTTAATCACGTTCCTGGGTGTGTCTGTAAGACACACCAGGACGTGATGGCACCGGTTGGAGCCACCCAATGAGCCGCGCCGAACACCTGGGCAACTCCTCAAGAATGTGGCGCTTGGTCCTCGCCCGTTGTGAATACGACAGCCACGCCGAACAGCTCGTCGGTACCGAATGCCACGACCGTTGGCGTGAGATCGCCGACGGCCTGCTCGAGATCACCGCGCTGTTGCTCGCCGACCGCAGCGGCGCCGGCCTCAGATTCGTCGAACGCCAGATCGACCTCGCGATGTACTGCGAGCAGCGGGACCGCGACGAGCTGCCACTGGATCTCGGCATCATCGCCCGCCAGTTGGCCATATGGGACAACTACGAACAGGAGAGCGCAGCATGACCGCCAAAAAGCCGAGGCTCATTCCCGCCACCGCCCGCGTCGAACCGCAACGCAAACCCAGCCGGGCCCAGCGCATCCGCCAACAGCGCCAGGCAACCGCATGGCAGCAGCACAAGACCACCGCCAACCCCGGCGGCAAGAGAAAGGTGCTGGACGCGGTATACGGCAGCGGACCGTTGGACGTTGGGGTCATGACTGACCCCGCGGGCGCCCCGATCGCCGGCCCCGCCTGCACGGTCGCCGTCCTGGCCGCCGCCCTAGCCGACGTCGATCCAGATACCCCGATCGTCCTGCAAATCTCCGGATACAACTGGCTATGGCGCATCGGGGATATCCACTTGACAGCCTTTACTGAACACCATCACGTCGACGAGGCAACCATCGCATTGCCTCAGGTCTATGTGGTCGTGGAGGCAGACAAGGTAATCCGGTACATGCCAGGTGTCCCAAATGGGCCACCTGATGAGGACACCGCAAATTACCAGCGCGCTCGTAATTTGAACCACGTCGGCGCGCCAACTGACGCGAGTAACCATTCACAGAAACGGTGCCGTGGCCTCCTGCGCCGGTGGTGGAACAGTCTTCGCCATAGGCAGTGAATTAGGCCGAGGGCATTACAATTAAGCAGAGGACAAGGGAGAAAGCATGGCGACAACCGATAAGCCCTGGGACGGATCGGCCGCCCGATTCTCGATCGAGCAGTGGCGCCGAAGTTGTCTGATTGATCGAGGCGGCGACCGCACCAATAAAAACAATTTCGCCCTGCCCATCAAAGACCCTGACGGCGCCCTCAACCGGGGCGCCCTCGCGGCGGCGGCAGGCAGGCTAAACCAGGTCAAAGACATCAGCAGTGGCCAGCGCGCGGCGGCTGCACGCAAACTGATCGAAGCGTATGCCCAGGTCGGGATGACACCACCGGATCATCTCAAAGAGTTGGCCGGCAGCAGTGCGTCCACCGACGACGACAGCACCAGCTCATTGGAACGCTCCTTCACCAACTCGCGCGTGGAGCTGCGCTCCGGTGACGGCAGCCGCGTAATCGGCGGCTACGCCGCAACATTCAACACGATGAGCCGCAAACTCGCTTTCGGATTTGAACAAATTGACCCCGGCTTCTTCGACGAGAGCCAAGCCGCCGGCTGGCCTGAGGTAGTTGCTCGCTGGGACCATGATCCTTTCCATCTGCTCGGGACGACCTTCGCCAAAACCCTTACGCTGGCGGTCGATTCGCGCGGCCTAGACTACTCAGTTGACGTCCCGCTACACCGCGAGGACGTTCTAGAGCTGACCCGCCGTCAAGATATCCATTCCTCGTCATTCGCCTTCGCTCATGCCAGAGACGAATGGGAATACCGCAGCGGGAACCCGGTGCGAACCCTGCTGTCCGCAACCATCATTGATGTCGCACCGGTGTCCAGCCAAGCGGCGTACCCAAAAACCAGCGCCGCCCTCCGCTCATTATCGAGGCACATGGGCGCCCCGATTGCCGACGTGAAGGCGCTTGCCGCGCAAGGCGAGCTGCGCAGGCTTTTCGAACGTAGCGACATCGACGGCGGCGCCCCAGCGCGCACGTTGACCACTGCGCAAGCCGGAGCCCGCCTGGACGAACTGTGCGTACCGCGGCACGTCGCCATCGACCAGGAATACCGGCGACGGGTGCTATACCTCCACGCCAAAAGGGCGGCGTGGCATTAATCCGCTGCGGCGCAACAGAACAACGACGAAGGGAACACCATGCTGGTGAGGATGAGAAAAGATGTGCGCGGCAGCTTTTGCGGGATCCCAGCCGCCGGAGGCGACTGTGTCAGCGTGTACAGAGGCGCGCTGGTGGACGTGCCAGAGGTGTTCGGGTTGCGGCTGCTCATGAACGGGACGGCCCAAGAGGGCGGCGGCGACCTCGGTAAGGATGGCCAGATTCCGCCACCCAAGGAGCTAGCGAAAATCCGCGCCAGGATCGCGGAGTTGACACCGCAGGATCCGATCGACCAGTTGCGTGACAAGAAAATGGACCCCGCCGAGCGCGCGGAATTGCTGCACCGCGCGTTCAACATGTGACTTGGTCTGCCCGGATGCGCTCGGCTCATGGACGAGGTCGTCATCGGTGGAAACGGGTAGGCACAGGAAGCCCGGCGGGCGGCGATCTCCACAACACCGCCCGCCGGGCCCAAACAACGACGAAGGAGTAAGCGAATGGGTGCACAGGTACCACCCGAAGGCCATGACTGGCCGCTCGACCTCGACCAGGCGCGGTCCGGAGACAAGGCCGACAGCGACACGCCGGTGATCGGTGACGGTGTCCCGCAGGTACAGCCCGACACCCGTCAACCACGGGTGTCGCCGTCGAAGTTCACGTATCCCGAGCCCGGGCCGCACGGCAGCCTCAGCACGACCGGCTAGGTGTGCGCCCCATGTTCGCGCACGGAAGCGTCAACGTCCGCCGCCCCCTTCAACGGCGAGCGTCGACCGCACCCGGGCAGCGGCCGGCAGGCGGCGCGGTCAAGCTCAGCCGCGCCGCCCGCCGCGTTGAAGGAGAATGGCGCAAGAATGGTCAATTCGATATTAGCGACCATTCCCGCGTGAAAGGAATTACTATAAGCGTGAATAGCGTGGATAGAAACAATGGATAGGACGCGGCGAAATAATGGTGAGGATAAATGGTAAACCTAACATCCGTTCCGAACACATGTTAGGTTTTGCTATAACCGCAGGTCAAGGCAGGTCGGCCAGCAAACGCCAGGGGTTTGCTGTGGCGGCATCGATGCTGGTCAGTGGCATAATCCAGTTTTCTTTGCAATCAAGATCAGTCGCCCGGGGCGGTCAACTTCCTCGCGGTGTATGCGATGCTCAATCGAATTTTGAAAAAGTCTAACGCGCACAACAACTTTCAGACCGAGGGACATCACGAAATAGACTGATAGACAACGGAATTCACGAATCGAGGCAGGAATGGCCGGATCTCAGATCCCCCGTGCTCCAACCGGATTGGGGCCTCGCGGTAGGGCGTTGTGGCGGGAAGTCCACCGGAGTTACGTGCTGGACGGGGTCGAATCGGAGTTGCTGCATCAGCTGTGCGCCGTGCTGGATCGCTGCGACCAGATCCAGGCGGAGCTGGCGACTCAGCCACTAATGACATCCGGGAGCGTAGGGCAGCCGAGGCCGAACCCGTTGCTGGCTTGCCTCCGTGAAGAGGAAAAAATGCTTGACCGGTTGGCGAGTTCGCTGGGTGTGTCGATGCCGAATCGTGCGGGTGCGTCCAAGGGCTCGGGGCATGCGCGGAAAGCTGCGCAGACGAGGTGGTCTCGGGCGACTAAGGCGGCGGTGATCCCGATGAGGGGTGCCTGAGGTGTTGCGGCGTCCGGAGAACCCGGGCGGGCGGTTTCTGTTGAACGGTGTCTGGTACGACACCGAGGGCGAGTACCGGGAGGCGTTGCGGAAGCGTGATGCGCGGCGGCGTCGCGTTATGGCGTGGGCGGAGGCCGACGAACGGGGCGAGTCGTGGCATTCGTTCGATGCGCGGTGGAGGGATGAATCAGGTGATGGCTCAGGTGGTGCAAATTCACCGCCTGATTCGGGGTTTGTGCCGCCGCGACCGACATCAAAGCAGCAGACGGGACGGTGTAACCGATGCCGTTAATTTTGGATGTCCTGACCAAGATCGACGAGCGTTCTGCGGCGGCTGCGGCGCGGCAGTTGGAGCGCCAGTTTGAGGAGGGCGGCCACGCAGCCGGCACGTCGTTCGGCGCGAGGAAATTGTCACCTGGCCGTCGGCGATGAGGCGTAGAGTAAGCATCAAGTGGTGTGATCGGCATCCGCCCGCCACCGGTCAACTTTCGCAACCGATTACGCAAGTGGTTCGGCAGATCGTAACGGGACGATAGACGAGTTTGTCACGGTGTTCGATCCCGTCGTATTCAACCACGGAACCGGGAGGCTCCCATGTTCCGAACGCTGATCGCCTCAATCCTCGCCGTCGGCGCCGTCGCATTCGCCGCGCCCGCGCCGGTGCACGCCGACCCGGCGTGTGTCGCACCTGACGGTGGGCCGTGTGCCCCCGCGCCGCAGGGTTGCGTCCAAGCCGACAACAGCCTCCCGTGCTCGAGCAGCCTGCCGGACATCAACGCGGCCATCAAGAAAGAGCTGGACATTCTGGGCATCGGCCGGTGAACACCATCTTCCGAGCAACTGGTGGGCTTCCAGGTCCCCCGAGGGCACACCGGGGAGCGCTTGGGTGAACGGGCCCGTCCCAGTCCCAACGGGCCATGACCACATGGCCGCATGCAGTACGCCAGCCAATCTGCCTGCGGACCACGATGAATGAGCGGGTAACGCTATCCGGAGTGCGACTGAGCTAGCTCGTGGACCGCATCTAGCGGCCACGGTATTCCGTCTGGCTCGTCGTTCGCCGAGATCGCCCGGTCCCACTCGGGTTGGGTACATACCCACACAACTGGAAAATTGTGGCCCTGCATCGGCTTTCCTATTGCCCGCATTCGAACGATTGCCCCGCTGGCGGTCGTGGCGTCAACAAGGTCTCCGCGCTGAATGTTCATAGTCCCATCATCACTACTGCCAAGACGCAGCGGAAGAACTATCTTGTGGCATTTGCATTGCGGCAGAAAGTTATGGCAGACTTACGGCAGAAAGTTGAGCACGTTGCCGTAAGGAGACTGGCGATGGACACATCTGACGAGTCCTTCAAGCCGCCGTATATGTCGTTCCAGACGTTCTGGAACTTCATTGCCGAGCTGAGCACGAAGCCGTTACCGCCGCGTATCGATCGCTCGCTGATGTCCTCCAAGTCGGGCACTGACCAGTTCAACCTCACACTGGCACTGACATCGTTTGGGCTGGTCGACGACGAAAATCGGGTGCTCCCGCTTCTCGAGGAGCTAACTGCAGCCGACGACGAACAGCGCAAATCTATCCTCGCGAAGATGGTGACGACGAGCTACACCGAGCCTATGCGGGTATCTGGCGACCACGGAACGACCAAGGACCTGGAAGACGCCTTCCGTAATAGTTATCCGAGCATCGCGTCGGCAGATACGCGCCGGAAGGCGATCACGTTTTTCCTTCATGCGGCCCGTATGGCCGATATCGAGTTGAGCGCAAACTTCCCGAAGACGCGGTCGGGATCTGGTGCCCCTGGCCAGTCCAAGCCGCGGTCTAAGCCGAAGAAGAAAACGCCCAACACACCCGGGTCAGGGCAGCAGCGCGAACGGCCGACCACCGGGGGCGTCGAGGACGACATCGTGGTCAACCTGCGCACAGGCGGCACCATGCGGTTGTGCGTCAACGTCAGCCCAATCACACTCCGGGGCTTCGACCGCAACTTCTTCTTCAAAGCCGTCGACCTGCTCGACGGTTACGCCGCCGCCGCCGCGGCCGCCTACGACGACACGACCGAGACATCGGAGCAGCCCGAATCACCCAACCACACCCCCGAAGTGTGACCGCCTAACCAAGAAAGCAGTCCCCCCAAGTGACCGCCGTCTACATGTACGCCGACGAAACCGGCAACCTCGACTACGCACCGGCCGGCAAGGCCGGCGCTAGCGACTACTTCGGTTTCGGGACGGCCGTCTTTCGGGAGAATCACGGCGAGCACCTGTTCGGTGGCCTGCAACTGCGTGCAAAACTCGAGACTCGAGGTCTACACCTGCCAAAAGGTTTCCACGCGGTGGACGACTCCAAGCAAACCAAAAACGAGATGTTCGACCTGATTCGTGAACAAGCACCTCGATTCGACACCACATTCTTGGCTAAAGCCAGCGCCTACCCGTCTGTGAAGCAAAAAGGCGAGCTGTACCTCTACAAAATGGCCTGGTACCTCCACTTCAAGGAAATCGCCCTCCAGGTGTCCAACATCAACGACGACCTCTACGTAATCGTTGGCTCCATCGCGACTTCGGGCCGACGGGCGCAAGCGAAGGCCGCCATCAAGGACGTATGTTCACAGGTCAGCCGAGTCATCTACCTGTGCAACTGGAACTCGAGCACCTCATGGGGGCTACAGGTGGCCGACTACGGATTATGGGCAGTTCACCGCAGTTTGATGGGCAGACCTTGCCAATGGTTCACGCCCTGCGTGCAGCCCACGCTGCAGAGCGTCTTCCTGCCCTGGGGCCGAAAAGTATAAGTGCCGATTATCCCCGCTTTCGCGGGGAAGACACCCCCTGGGCGTCTTGTCACCGGCACTCGCCAGTGTGCCACACACCTCAGACAGAAACTACACCCGTGATGTTCGGCGCGCCCATCCACAGGGGCTACCAGCGCAGCGCGCCGATCCAACCTGACCCACTCAGCCAGTCGTCGAGCAGCTGGTCGACCGGCCCGATCCGCGGCGCCGGCGCGCCCACCTCGGCGGCTGTTCGACGCACAGCAGCGAGTAGCCGCAACTCTGAGGCGATGACGTCGAGGGCTCGCATCCCGGCAGCGTGCCCGCTTGCTTGGAGCGCCGCAATTCACCCCGCCAGCCGGGTAACGACCCCCTGCTAACAGGTCGGTCTTTAAGCAGCGGACTGACCACCGTCTAGATGCTGTCGGCGGCCAGCCCGTCGATCCGGGCCTGCCCGTGGCGGGCCCGACGACCGTGGTGGCCGACTTGCCGCGGCCGGTCTCAGCTGCCGGGTCGGCCGTCGGCGTCGGCGGGGCCGGGGGAGCCGTCGTAGCCAGGTTGGCCGCCGGGGCCGGCGGCGGCAGTGCCGGCCCCGCCGTTACCGCCGGCACCGCCGTTACCGCCGAGGGCGGCGGCTATCGGCGATGGACCGCAGCTTCTACTCCAGAGCTCACCGGCGAGGCCGCCGCGGTAGGTGCGCAGGTCGCCGATGCGTGGCGCACGGACACCAACGCGTAGGCTCCGCGCGACACCCACCCGCGCATGCGCGAACGCGGAAACCCTTGGCGCCGTGGAAAAGTACACCGCGATGCACGCCGGTTCAGCGGCGTGTGGGCGTGATCCCAGTGGCGGTGCTGGGCCTACGTACGTTTCACCCCGCGTCGTGGAGTGGCCCATGCTGCCGGCAGGCATCGGCGACCTCGGTGTGGACGGGTCGATCCCCGTTGATGACCGCCGGTGTTAGTCGGTGTTAGCCGACCTGACCGGCTCGGCCACGGCCACCGCAACCACGCCGGGGTGGCCGACCTGCCTTAGCCGACCTTAGCCGCGTCTTAGCCGGGCATCACGGGGTGGGGGTGCCGGGGCTGCCGGGCGTGCCGGCGGCGCCGGGCGTGCCGGCGGGGCCGCCGGTGCCGCCGGTGCCGACCCCGCCGCCGCCGCTTGCCCCGGCCTGACCGGCAGCGCCGACCCCGCCGCCGCCGCCGGCGCTGCCGCCGTCGCCGCCGAAGCCGCCGACGCTGCTGGGTCCGGGTGTCTGGGAGTTGCCGCCGCCGCCGCCGGTGCTGCCGGTGCCGCCGTTGGCGCCGTTGCCGCCAGTGCCGCCGTCGCCGCTGGACTGAGTGGGGCTGCCGACACCGCCAGTGCCGCCGGCCCCGCCGGCCCCGCCGGCCCCGGCGTTGCCGCCGGCCCCGCCGTTACCGCCGTTGCCCGACCCGGCGGCGTTGCCGCCGGCCCCGCCGTGGGCTTGCGGAACGCCTTCGCCGGTGCCGCCGTTGCCGCCGCTGCCGCCCGCTCCGCCAGGCGCGCCGGCGGAGGCCGCACCGCCGGTGCCGCCCTGGCCGCCGGCCCCGCCGGCCGTGCTGACCCCGCCGGCCCCGCCGGCCCCGCCGTTGCCGGTCCCCGCGGAATTCGTTTCATTGCCGCCGGAGCCGCCGGCCCCGCCGGGGCCGCCGGTGCCGCCGGTGCCACCGGCCCCACCGGTGCCGGCTGCCTGAGTGCCGTCAGCCGCACCGCCGGCGCCACCCTGGCCGCCGGTGTCGCCCGCAGTGGCGGTGCCGCCGGCCCCGCCCGCCCCGGCGTTGCCGTCCGCAGAGGTACCGCCGGTGCCGCCCTTGCCGCCGGGGTCGCCGAAGCCGCCGGTGCCGCCGGCCCCGCCGTTGCCGGCCGCCTGGGCGGTGGAGGCCGCGCCGCCGGCACCGCCCTGGCCGCCGGGGGTAATGCCGGCGCCGTCACCGCCGGCCCCGCCGTGACCGCCGCTGCCCGACCCGGCGGCGTTGCCGCCGCCGCCGCCGGCGCCGCCCTGGCCGTTGGCGATTCCGCCGGCGCCGCCTGGAG
>NZ_JBKQQD010000543.1:0-6515 GCF_052144515.1 Mycobacterium sp.
CCGAAGGCGGAAAAGATGGCGCATGCGCTGGTCGAGTCGATGCTGGGCGAGTTCAACCATGTCGAGCACACCGACACCTATGTCGAGCGTGTTCGCGAGTTGGTGAATGCCAAAGCAGCGGGCACACCCGTCACCGTCCGCGAGGAGAAAGCCGCCACCGAGGATGTTTCCGACTTGCTGGCGAAGCTTGAGGAAAGTGTCCGACGGCATCCAGCGGGCAAGGGCACCCCAAAGGCGAAGACCAAAACACCCGCGCGCAAGAGCTCACCAGCGGCGTGACGATGGCCAGGAGCGTGTGTCGTCCACATGCTAGACAACGATATGACCGCGCCCAATTGAACTCGCTGCGGTCGCGTGCCCGGAAACAGCGGTGCGTGAGGTATGTAGTTGCGACCTTGCGTGTTCGCTGCCGAGAACGGATGCACGTTAGTCAGGTAGTCGCGCAGGTCATCCGCCAGCCACGGCGCTAGCGGCACTACGCGATCCGATTTGGCGGTCTTGGGCGTGCCAGCAAGCCATTGAGGGCCAGAATCGCCCGAGACCTTCCTCTTAGCGGCAGTACGCGTTATCCGCACAGCACCAGCCGCGCCCGATATATCCGACAGCGTTACGTCCTGCACCTGTAGACCCCGTAGCTCAGCAGCCCGCACACCCGTATAGGCGGCGAACAGCACAGCCAGCGCATACACCGGGTTACCGCGCTGCGTAGCGATCCAATGATCGGAGATATTTTCAAGACCTGTGGATGGGGTCGTTTCAGGCGACCTCCGTTGCGGTTGATTCGCCGGGTTCGGTGGGCGTGATGTCGATGGGTCGTTCGAGCAGTTTGCCTTTGTGGAACAACGCGCCGCCTTCACCCCATCGTTCCTTTTCGTCATCCTCGGCGGACCCCACTTCGATCAACTCCGCACCAACCGATACATCCAGGCGTTCCTGTCCGGCGCGGGCCCCGCCGTCATCGGCGCGATCATTGGCTCTGCAATCCCCCTCGCCCTTGCGCTGCAGCACATCTGGCAATTCGTGATTCTCGCCGCCGCAGCGCTGTGGCTGCCGGTCGCCCGACGCGGCGTGGTCGGCACCTTGCTGGGCGCGGGCATACTCGGCGTCGGCGCCGCACTGGCCGGACTACCCACGGGTTGAGTCCGGTAGGCTCGGGAGGGAATTATCGGAATACGATATCGGGGTCCGAGTTGGCGGCTATAGGTTCGGCTCGAATGTCATGGCAGCGGCTCCTGCATGCCGAAGGGCCGCCCGCCGTGGTCTGCGTACGACTGCTGGTGGGACTGGTTTTTCTCAGCGAGGGCATCCAAAAGTTCTTGTACCCACATCAATTGGGGCCGGGCCGCTTCGAAAGGATCGGAATCCCCGCTGCCGCGTTCTTCGCCGATCTCGATGGAGTGGTCGAAATCGTTTGCGGCACATTGGTGGTCCTCGGCCTGCTAACGCGGGTCGCGGCCATTCCGTTGCTCATCGACATCATCGGTGCGATCGTGCTGACCAAGATCCGCGAACTGCAGCCAGGCGGGTTCCTTGGGGTGGAGGGCTTCTGGGGGATGGCCCACGACGCACGGACTGACCTGTCGATGTTGCTCGGCTTGATCTTCTTGCTGTGGACCGGTCCTGGCCGATGGTCATTGGATGCGCGGCTCGCCAAGCCCGCCACCGCTCCGAACGCAGCACCCGAGCAGCCGGAGCACACATGCGAGTGAGGTCTGTTGGTCGACGTGACTTCCTCAAGTGGAGCAGCCTGGCGATGGTGACGGCCGCCGGTGGCCTCGCCGCCGGGACAACAGCCGGGTGCTCGCGTAAGTCGCCGGGCGGCAAGGCCGACTACACGCTGCACATCTCTCACTCGGATGTTGAGGTCGCACCGGGCAAACTCGTGCCGACCACTACCTACAACGGCCAATTCCCAGGCCCACTGCTGCGGTTCACCGAAGGCAAACGGACGACGGTCGATATCTATAACGACACCAACACCCCGGAACAGCTGCACTGGCACGGTCAACAGATACCGGTTGACGTCGACGGTTCTTCCGAAGAAGGCACCCCGTTCATCCCCGCGCACGGTATGCGCCGGATCTCGTTTGTGCCGGGCCCGTCGGGGTTCCGCTTCTACCACACCCACCTCACCCCGGGCGCTGACCTGACCGGCGGCCAGTACGGGGGACAGGTCGGCCCGGTCTACATCGAGCCGAAAAACGAGCGCGGTGCCTACGACCGCGAAGTGTTCCTGACCCTCAAGGAATTCGAGCCCACGCTGAGCCAGGGCGGTGACATGCCCGGCGGCTTCCTGGCTGGCGACCCGATCGCAGATTTGAAAGACAAGGGCGAGCGGGAGATGGCAGCTTCGTTGCTGGCCGGAATGGCGCGCGGCTATGAGGTGGGCTACGGCACCTTCACCATCAACGGCCGCACCCTCGGCCACGGCGATCCGATTCGAGTGAAAACGGGCGACCGGATCCTGCTGCACGTGCTCAATGGCAGCGCCACCGAAAATCGCAGCCTCGCCCTGCCCGGGCACACCTTCACCGTGGTCGCCCTCGACGGCAATCCCGTGCCCAAACCCGTTGCGGTGCCGGTATTGTGGCTGGGGGCCGCCGAACGCATCTCCGCGATCGTGGAGATGAGCAACCCCGGCATCTGGATCCTCGGTGACCTCTCCGACGATGATCGCCAAGCAGGCATGGGAGTCGTCGTCGAATACGCCGGCCGCACCGGCGATCCGCAATGGGCGCCATCGCCACCGTTTCAATGGGACTACCGCGTCTTCAGCGCGGCCGGCCGCAACCCTCCGGCGGTCGATCACGTCGTCGACATGCTCATCGAGAAGCGCAACGCCGCCAGCAACGGGTTCAACGTCTGGACCATCAACGGCACCCCGTACTCGATGGACACCAACCAACCGGTTCTCGACATCGTGCACGGCCAGCGCTACCGGCTGCGGTTCCGCAACGCCAGCGACGACATCCACCCAATGCATTTGCACCGGCACACCTTCGAAATCACCCACATCGCCGGCAGCCCCACCGCCGGTATCCGCAAGGACGTCGCCATGCTCGGCGGCTACCAGACCATGGACGTCGACTTTTTGGCCGACCAACCCGGGCTGTCGCTGTTGCACTGCCACCAGCAAATACACATGGACTTCGGATTCATGACGCTGCTGCGCTGCTCGTGAGCCGCCACACCGTAGAATCGCAAGCCGATATCGGCTTCGTCATCATTGGGCGAAAGGTGGTGTAGATGAGGGAATTTCAGCGGGCCGCGGTGAGGTTGCACATCCTGCATCACGCCGCCGAGGACGAGGTCCACGGTGCATGGCTGACCAAGGAATTGAGCCGGCATGGATACGAGGTCAGCCCGGGCACCTTGTATCCCACACTGCACCGGCTCGAAGCTGATGGTTTGCTGGTCTCTCACCACCGGGTCGTCGACGGCCGCGTGCGCCGCGTCTACCGGGCCACCCCGGCCGGCCGTGCGGCACTGACCGAGGATCGCCGCGCGCTCCGAGAGCTTGCCCAGGAAGTCCTTGGAAACGAGACGTGAAGGTGCTGATCTCCCGCGACTGGCGAGAACAAGCATGGGGCGCGGGAAGTCGGGGACATCATCACTCATCACATGCCGGGCCCGCTTTGCTTTCTAGCTTCGCGCGAGCGGCGAACGTGACGATCGGCTGCTGCTCCGGGTGACTTTTGGCACTAGCTGCTGCCAGCATTCGCCCGTTTAGCTTGCCGCAACGCAATGGCGCTTCTAATGAATGGGAGGTGCAGAAATGACAACCACTCATGTCCACTCGCCCAGTCGAGTGCTATCACTATTGGCCGCCTGCGTTGTACCGATCGTCGCGCTGCTGGGCCCTCCGGGAGCGGCAGCTTCGGCCGCTCATGCCGACCCTGCCGATGCCGACGCCAAGTTCCTGGCCGCACTGAGATCTAAGGGCATCACGTACGCGTCGCCGGAAGTTATGATCGCCGCCGGTTACGTGGCCTGCACAGAACTTGATCAGGGCGAGACGCCGGCCCAGGTCGCCCAGGACGTGATGAACAACAAGGACGTGCTGACCAGCAGCAACTTGGACTCCTTTCATGCCGGGTTCTTTGTCGGCGCCAGCATCGCTGCGTACTGCCCGAAATATGTCGGACGGATTTGACGGCATTACGTCAAGCTCGCAGCCCATCCGCGCAGTCGTATAACCGAGGTCCAACTATCGTGGGAGAACGACAAGTGGTTACGGAAGTCCTGGTTAGCGCCCCTATCACCGTCGTTGCTGCCGTTGGGGTAGCAGCACCGGCCATGGCCGACAACCCGTAAATGTCTGCCCGCCTCGCGGCGCCGAGTGGAATTGCGCCAGTTAAGAATTGATGCGGCGAAAGAGAGCCGAAAATGGTTGGGCGCTTGGATATTTGGAAGTCCAATGTTTTCGTCCAAGCCCATTTTTCTTCAGGTGGGTCGAGGGCTGCGGGGCCCCATCATCCCGCCGCAGCCCATTCCGCCCATCATCCCGCCTGGGCCCATCATCTGTTGCATCATCGCGGGCATCCCCTCCTGCACGAACCCGGTGACCTCCCGCGCGTGTGCACGGATGGCGTCGGTGAGGGCGGGATCATCGGCGGTCTCCTCAGCGATCACACCCGTAGGGGTAAACGTAAGCTGACGGCGGTAGCCGCTGGCATGACGGAAAAGCGTCGGCAGGCTCTGGCTCATGCAGGCGACCTCGGTTCCCTGATCGAGGCGGGAGTACATGCTTGAGACATGCGCTTGTAGTTGGGCGGTGAGGTCTGGGGACGTCGATTCGGTGGTGGTGCGCACACCGCCGGGAATGTCCTCAACGACACGGTTGATTTCGCTGTGGCGCATAAACATCTCCATGTAGCGGCTCATGTCCATGTGACCCGTACCCCCAAAACCGCCTCCGTCGGTGAGGCGGATAGCCGTCGAGGGCGGCTCAAACATGCTGCGAAGGACATACCCCAGACCTAGGACGCTG
Source organism: Mycobacterium sp. (assembly GCF_052144515.1). GTDB lineage: Bacteria > Actinomycetota > Actinomycetes > Mycobacteriales > Mycobacteriaceae > Mycobacterium. The sequence continues at coordinate 4,991 of NZ_JBKQQD010000543.1, forward strand.
CCCGCTCCGAGCGCACCGAGCGCAGTGAGCGCCGCCCGTCGCGTCAACCTAGCCATCGCGGTCAGAGATGTTCACGCAGTAGCGCGATGCGCCGTCGATATTCGTCTTCGTCTATCTCGCCGCGAGCGAAGCGGTGCGCCAACGTATCTTCTGGCCCGGTCGCCACGGAACTGGCCCCGTTGTATTGGCTGCCGCCCCGAGCCAGATAGCGGATCGCAAAGGCCCCCGCGACGACCACCGCCACGACAAGCACCGCCAACACGATGGTCATCACGATGCCGCCCCAGCCCCCGCCCCAGCCGTTACCGCCCCAGCCCCAGCCACACATCGCCGCTCATCTCCTTCAGCTTGCCGTGTCTATTGCACCTGAGCCGGGAGTGTGTGCTCGTCCTGTGGCGTTTCCTAGGGCCGATGGTCCTCGTACCTGGCGCGATCCCGCCGAGGTGCGGTGTGCGCGGCGTCTACGGTTGCCGGGTGCGTGATGCGCCGCCGCGTCGAGGAGCCCGGCGCGACCGCCAATCCGCCGCGAGCCGCGCCAAGACCGCGCGCATCATGCAAGGTCGAATTTCTATGCCGGAGTCGAGCAGCTGGCCGAGCTTGAGGTCCGGGGAGACTTCGTGTGGACTCGGTGCAGAGTGCGCTGCCGCCGAGATTCCAGGCGCGGGCGCAGTGGTGCGAAAATTGGAGCGTTATCAACGACATACGCGAATCAGAATCGACAAACGGCGCGATCAAGTTCCCCGAGCTGGCGCAGATGCCGCCGATGCTGCTCCGGCCGGTCAACGAACTGTCAAACATGACGGTTCGATCAACACGTCAGCGATCAAGAACAACTACATCCTCGTCTACGGCCCATTCATGGACGGCTTCGTGATTGTCGACCGTTTCCCGAGCCAGGTCGAGTTGATTCCGAACATGTTCGGCTCCAACCGGCGGCCGGCCCAGGGGCAGCGCGGCGCCTCCTTGTGGGCGCGCACCGGCTCAGATGCGGTTGTGCCGCAGTCGTTTAGGCTGCTGAACATCGAGATGAGCAACGAAAGCTAAGACTAGATCGTGGAGATCGAGACGAGCGTGAGCTGATAAGGAGGGCGGGCTGGTGACCGACGCCGAGGAGGTGTTCACTGTGCCCGCGCGGCCTTTGTCACCGGGCGGGTCTGGGTTCCTGCGGAACCGGAATCGGATCGAGCTTGTTGCCCGGCTCGATCGACGGACAGTTCTGCGGCGCGGGCAGGTCGGCGAAGCGCTGCTTGATCCAGGCGATCGAGTTCGGCAGCCAGGGCAGGAGGCTCCAGACGTGGCTGAGCGCGTTGTACTGCTCGTAGTGGACCGTGGTGCCCTTCGCGCAGTAGCTGCGGGCGAGCGTGCGGACGTCGCCAGTGATCATCACGCCGTCGCCGGCGCCCCGGCGGTCGCGCCGCGAATCGCCCCGTGCCCGTCACCGGTGACTCGTCACCGAAAGGAGAACCCCTGACCAACCACTGAACTACCGCACGGGGCGGGGACTTTTACCTGGCCACCAGCGGGG
>NZ_JBKQQD010000544.1:0-4015 GCF_052144515.1 Mycobacterium sp.
TGCTACCGGGCCTCCTGACAGCTACCCGGACCGGACTCACACCGGCAAGCGACGACGAGCTTTACGACCAAAGATCACCTACACAAGGCCACCTCCAGCCTGCTGGTCGCGCGAAATATCGAGGCTAGTGCCCGCGCCGAGTTGGCGGCGGTGCAGGCCGGCGTCACGGCCGGAACGTACGTCCACTCCAGCGAGTAGACGGTGGACCAGGTGTGCGAGGCGTGGCTGGCGTCAAAGCACTCACTGAAGGATTCGACGCTGGCCGGGCACCGGTCGAAGCTAGCGGCGCTGCGCGACGAACTCGGCCCCCCTCGAGGTCCAGAAGCTGTCGAAAGCCGATCTCGACACACTGGTGGGCCGGTTACGGCGCGGCGAAGTGGAAGGCCGCAAGAAGGGGACACCGCGGTCATGCAACTGCCGGCTACCTCGTCGATCTCGCTGCGCCTGGTGCCGACCGGCTCCAGAGCGTCTTCGTCTCCGATCAGTCCACGCGGGTGGCGTGCATCTCCCAGAACGGGGCGTACATCCGACCATTTGTCAGCCACGGCTCGATCAACCGGAACCCTTCCGCGGCAGGCCTGAACTGCTCGGCCTTATCGGGATTGCGGGCGATCAACATGTCATAGGCTACCGTGCTCATGTTGACCTGATACGTGGTCGGTCCCAGATACGTGAGCTGCCAACCGGCGTCGGGGAACACTGTTAGGAAGTCGATTAGGGACACCGACCGCGGCGCAACGATGCCGTTGACACTGTAGGGGGCGAACTCGAACATGTAGAGCCGCGCTCCGGGCTTGGTCGCCCGGTGCAAAGCCCGCGCATACGCCCTCTTCGCCCACGGCACGTCCGAAAACACGTGATAGAAGGCGCAGTCGACGACCGTGTCGAAACGGTTCTCCAGACCCTCCAGCTTTATCGCGTCGCCCACCTGGAAGTTCACCGAAACCCCGGCACGCCGCGCGTTCTCCTTCGCCCGCTCGATTGCGGCCGGTGAGGAGTCAATGCCAGTCGCCGAGTAGCCCTGTGAGGCGTAGTAAATGGCGTGGTGGCCCGGACCGGTACCCGGGTCAAGAACCTCGCCCTTGACCGCACCCAGCGCAACAAGTTGCTTGACGACCTGCTGCGGGCCGCCGATATCCCACCCTGTGGCAGCCGGCAAGCCGTTCGCGGACTGCTGATCGCGATACATCTTCTCGTAGCGGAGCGGATCGAATTGCGCTGGTTGGCTCATCCCGAAACGATAAAGCGTTTGTCGATGCCACGCTCGACGCGCTGACAATGTGACAACGGGTGACACCGAGACGCGCTTAGGGGTTGACGCGAGGGGCTAGACACTCGCCGACCAGCGGCAACGCCGTGCCCCCAGTCGGACTCGAACCGTTCGGGGTGGTCCTGGTCAGGGGGTCGAAACCGCTCTGAGCTGGGCAGATAGCCTTTGCCTAGCTAAGCCTAGATAAGTGTGACTGTGTCCAGACCGTGTCCACGGTGTGTCCACCATCCCCCTGAAACCCGACACGTTGTTGCCTTAGTTTTGGGGGTCTTTGAGAGGTGTTCTGGGTCTAACGCCTCGCCCCGAAGCGATTCTGCTGAGGAAGCCGACACCGAATGCGAGGCGATCCGCGCTGAATGGCTCGACCCCGACCACCCCGACGTGCTGGCAGCTCTAGAGCTGGACCGGCTGGAATTGGCCCTGCTTGCCGTCTGTACGGCCCGCTGGGCGCCGATCAGGGATGGGAGGCTCTGCCCCCCCCTCACCGGTTGGTGCCCGCCGCTTCGTCATCCGAGCCACCCACGAGCGTGGGGTTGGCGTGCCGTCGAGTCGGAGCGTGGCGACGGCATCTCGTGAAGCAAGGTCACTCTACGGGAACGAACCGACACGGCGCTGGACAGAAGATATAAGCCGCGAAGAAGTGCGGCGCCAATGCATTGACTGGTTCAATCCCAGTATCGCGCACCAACATCATCGCAGTTCAGAGCATGTTTTTGGGTCACGATCAGCGGCCCGTGCACTCAACATACACAACACCTAAATCCGCGTGGCTCCGCATGGCTTCATGAACAAAGGCCTTTTGGGGTCCAACGTCCCTTATGGTGATCCCGGCCAGCCGGAGAAGGTAGAGCCACCACGAGACGTCGTCGGAACAAACCGACGACGATCGGCACTTCGGCATCTCCTGAGTGCCGCCGAAACACACCATGTCAGATCGCAGCTGCGAAGTGTAGCGTGAGCGATGCTGAGGATTCAGCCAGTCCGGAATGAGGCCAGCCGCCCGCCGCCGCCGCCCTCACCGAGCAGTCGCTCGAAGCCGAACAACTCCGCTGATAACCGCATGCATGCCGGGGACATTATGAACGCTCCGCCAATACTCAGCACCGCTCCTCTAGAACGCGCCCGTCATCTGACTGTGCTGGCCGACCGTGAGCGGATCGCGCATGAACTGAACGACCATGTGATTCAGCGGATCTACGCTGTCGGTTTGGATCTGCAGGGCATCATCGCCCAGTCCCGATCGAGCGAGATCACCGCTCGGCTGAACCGGTCGGTCACCGACCTGCAGACCGTGATCGAGGACATCAGCACCACCGTCTTCGAATTGCACGTCACCGGCACACAGCAGATCGGCTCACAACACCACTTAGACCTGCCATTATGACCGCGCCGATCCCGCCAACCACCGTCAAACCCAAACCGCCAAGCCAGCGCCCCCGACCGGAGGGACCGCACATCAGGCGGGCGGTGACGGAGGCGTGCGCGATCGCGCTGTGGGAGGTCTCGCCCAACCGCATCCGCGAGTTGTCTGGGCTCCCCGAGTTGAGCGATGAGCTGATTCAGCACCGGATCGACATGCTCCTACAGTCTGGCGCGCCGTGGTTGTTCGAGGACGGGGCGCGGAAGCTGCGGAAGCGGAACCGGAAGTGAGGCGGGCGGCCGTGGTTATGGCCGCCCTGGTGTCGGCGCTCGAGGTTGGCGCCACCGGCACGGCCCGCGCCGACGACGGGGACACCGCCGGTGGCGACGCTCAATTTCTGCAGATCATCAAGCGCCATATTGCCGGGATCAACAACCCAACCGAGGGCGATGCGGGGCTGGGTTGTGGTCATGTCGACTCGACGCGCACGTCCTGGCTGTAACGCGGCAACTTGTTGTAGCCGATCGCGGGATCGTTAGCCCCGGTTTCTCGGATCAGCTTCATCTCCATCGCACGAACCTCGGCGTCGGTCGCCGTTTCGGATTCCCACAAGATTTCTTTAGGCCGATATTGTGGCCGACCGGCTGCGCTATCACCAGCGTGAAAAGGAGTTCTGGGATCGGGTTGTCGTCATCACGTCGAAAGACGCCAACCCCACCAAAGCCCATGTCCGCTACTTGGAGTCCGGCGGTTGGACGAAGTCGGAACGATTCAGTGAACCCGTCCGCGCTGCCATTGCCACCGCCACTACCCAGCCGATGAACGTCCAGTCCAAGAACAGGTCGACGATGAACACCGAACCCGCGCTGGATACGTGCCGCGCCTTGGCGATTATCGTCGGGCAAGAAGTAACCGAAGATCAGCACCACCGGTACGTGTCCAGCCTGGCACGTGCTCTGCGGTGGAGTTTCCAGAGCGACAGCAGCTAGAGCGCACAAGGTCGGAACTTCAGGCTCCCGCCCATGGAGTTCGTGATCGATGCCTACCACCAGCTGTGGCACATCGAGAAAAAGCTCCAGATGTCCAAGCACGACCCCTACAGGCACGGCCGAAACTGTGAAGATTTGCCACGCGGGTGTGAAGGCTTCGTTAAGAATGTGGCCCATTCCGCGTCAAACCAGCACCGTGGGAGTATGACGCTCCGAACGTGGCGACCCCGAAGTTGGCGTGGGCCGGTGCCGCCAGTCCGAGGGTGAGTATGACCAATTGAGCACCGCCGATGCCGATCAGCAGATTTCCTTGCTCAGGTCCATTTGTGCCCGAACACTCTGTGAAAGGAAGCGTGTGTTCAAGCCTCTTGCGTTCGCAGTGATTCCTGCTGTCTG
>NZ_JBKQQD010000545.1:0-3651 GCF_052144515.1 Mycobacterium sp.
CGGCCGAACTCGGCGTCGGCCGAGGCCAAGGCGAACGTCTGCGGCTTGGGCTTCTGCTGTTCGGCCACCTTGAAGAAGCCGCGCGTAAACGCCGGCTTCGGCGTCGGGCCGTTCGGGATCATCGAGAAATATTTCGGATAGTTGAACCGCTCGTTGATGCCGGTACCGAACAGGCTCATGAACAGTTTCTTGTGCTGGATCGCGACCGGCATGGCCGCTGCGATCTGGGTCGAGGCATAGCCGCTGACGATCAGATCGACTTTGTCGACATCGAGCAGCTTGGCGTAGATGCCGGGGACTTGCGACGGACTGCTCTGATCGTCGTAGTAGACGAGCTGGACCGGCCGGCCGAGCAGCCCGCCCTTGGCGTTGATGTCGTCTTCCCACACCTGCATGGCCACCAGCGACATCTTACCGTTGGCGGCGAGCGGACCGGTTAGCGACATGCCAAGACCGATCTTGATCGGTTCGGCAGCGTTGGCCGGAGCCGCGGCGAAAGCGAGCGCCGCGACCGCGGCCGACCATGCCAGACGGCTGATAAGCCGTTGCGGTTTTGTGGACATTTCCATCCCCTCAATTGATGATCGGGATATAGCCTGATCTTTTGATTGACGTTGTTGCGCAGACGAATCCCAAGCGGCTCGACTATGCGCGTTTTCCTGGGCCCCTTGCAAGACAGCCGCGCCGATAGTGGGCGGCATCGCGTTGATCGCGAAGTCTTGATGCGGCTACCACCGCGCTCCGCCGCAGCGCGTCCTAATGCGGGCAGGCGTTCACTTCGATGGTGACGTGCGACAGCCCCGCCAGGCCTTCCAGCCGCCCTTTGTAGACCGACGGCGCTTGCGGGGAATCCGAGACGACGGACGCGATCATGGCTGCATGGCCCGGACCGACCTGCCACAGATGCAGATCGGTCAGGCGGTCGCCGCCGATCTCGATGCGCTCGCGGATGTGTCGCGCCAGCTCCGGATCGGGAACGGTGTCGAGCAGCACGCGGCCGGCCGCGCGGATGAGGCTCAGCGCCCAGGACAAAATCACGATCATACCGACGAGCCCCACCGCCGGATCGATGAAGGTCCAGCCGAACGCCCACGCCGCCGACAGCCCGACTATCGCCAGAACCGAGGTCAGCGCATCGGCCAGCACGTGCACGTAAGCCGCGCGCAAGTTGGAGTCCTGATGATGCCCACGATGATGCGCCTCAGAGGCAGCGTGCTTGCCCGCGGATTGGTCGGCCAAATCATGGGCGTGGTCGTGATCAGAGTCGTGCAGCAGCCAGGCGCTGGCTAGGTTCACGCACAACCCGAGCGCCGCGATCGGGATCGCCTCACGGTAGTGGATCGCGATGGGATGCAGGAGCCGCAGCACCGACTCGTAGCCGATGCCGATCGCGATCATGCCGAGAATGATGGCGCTGGCGAACGCCGCCAGCTCGCCGAACTTGCCGGTGCCCAGCGAAAACCGCGCGTCCTCGGCGTGGCGGCGGGCGAACAGATAGGCAAGCCCGGCGATCGCCAGCGCGGCGACGTGCGTTGCCATGTGCCAGCCGTCGGCAACCAGCGCGAGGGAGCCGAACAGCGTGCCGCCGGTAATCTCGACGACCATCATCAACGCCGTCAGCGCGACCACGCTCCAGGTGCGCCGCTCGTGCTGGTGGTGATGCGCGCCGAGAAAGGCGTGATGATGCGTCCAAGGGGCGACGGAATGCGAATGCATGAGGCACCTCGCTTGCGGCAGCTAAATTCTTCCCACCCTTACCGGCACTCCGAGACCCATTGCCCCTCCAGCGTGTCTTGGGAGTCGATCATGGTTTTGCCGGACACGGTCGCCCGCGTCCGCGTGGTCGCGGTGTAGTGGTGCGGGCTGTCGAAAGTGAACTCTCCCGCCTGCTCCATGTCGAGCTGGCCCCTGCAGGTGACATGCCAGGTCAGCTTTTGACCGCTGACGCTGCGCTCGATCGGGGAGCAGCTGGAATTGTCCGCGCCTAGTGTTGGCGCAAACGTTGTCGCCACGTCGCGCGCCTGATCCTCAGTCAGACAGCGCGAACTCTCATGCGGGGGGCCGATCACGCCGCCGGTCTCGGTACGGCTGATGATTCGCCACCGGCCGGGGGCAACCCCCTCGGCGAAGGCGACCGAGCCGGCCAGCACGACAGCAGCGGCAGTCAAGGCAACACGAAAAAACCGCGGCATCTTTCCCTAGCTTGCCAATTCACTCAACGACTGGGCCCGACTCTGATCCCGGTAGCATATACCCGGCAAATCCTGCCGGGGAGGCCGTGTCATTTCCCTGCTCAAACAAGGAGGTGGGAGCGGCGGCCGGACCGAGGCGGCGGCCGGAACCCGCCAAGAGGAGCTAACAAGAGGAACTAAGCGGCCTTTCACCCGTTATCACGATTGTTCAAGGTTCAGTGAAGTGCGTTTCCAGCGCGAGGGCTCGCACGTACTTAAGTGGAGCTAACCTACCCGTTTACCCCGGCCGCGGCGACTGATCGGCGCAAACCCGGGAGGATGACATGAATCATTCGATGTACAGCGCGGACCGCGGCACGCATTTGAAGATTGTGGTCGTTGGCCTGCTGTGCGCGACGTTGGTTGCGGCAGTTGGCATTTTCGCCCATGTCAGCACGATCGATCTTGGCACCGCACCGCTCGTCAAGGCCGGCCAGCAGACGGCCGTGAGCGGGCATCTTCCCGCGATCCGGTAAACTTCTGCAAGTTCCGATCCGCTTGTCTCCGCGCCGGAAGGTGCACCGTCACGTCTTCGGAGTGGCATTCGTCGGCGGCGGCGTCGCCGGCAGGCTTTCGATCGCTTTGCCGGTGAACAGGACGGGCCCGGTCGGCACCCCGCTTGGCGAGCCGCCGGCGGGCTCGAGCGATACGGCGTATGTCGCCCCCCGCAACGTGTCGACGTTGGTATTGGCTGGAAGCGCGCGTTGCGTGAATTCCTCATTGCCCACAATTCCGAGCGAACGCGGGTTTGGAAACTGCATTGAGATCAACCACAGCTCGTAGCTTCGCCCTGCCTCGGGTGTAGCCGACACCCGCCGTGCGATCAGCGTCCGCTTTTGCGTGTCGAGGGTGAGGAGGAACGCCGGTGCGGTCGGCTCTTGTTGCAGCACCACAACCAGCCGATCCTGGGCCGAGCGTGCCGGTTCCTGGGTTCGCGCGACCGGGCCCGGACCCGCCGGCCGCATCTGCGCCGGAATGAGATCGGGTTTGAACTGCCCCACGGCGATGTAGATCGCGAGCAAAGCGGCGAGCGCGCCGATGCCAAGTGTCATGCCCCGCCAGCGCTTGACCTTGCTCTCCAGTGAGACGACGTCGGCACTGCGTTCGACTTTCCTTGCCGCCGGTCCTGGCGATGACGGTGCGGCCACCGGACCGGTTGGTGCCTGGTCTTGTGTCGCCTTCGTCGGCTCGGTCTCCGGCGGCAAAAGGTCCGCGGCCAGCGTGGCTGCTGTCGGCGGCACCCCCTGCTCCGGCGCCGCGGCTTGCGGCAAGTCTATACCGCTGGGTGTTGCGACGGGGCCGATCTCGATCTTGATCTTCTCCCAGACCCGCGGCGGCGGCTCGACCGCCTCGACCATCACGTTGAGTTCGCCGAGCCGGCGCTCCCACTGGCGCACGGCCGCCTCGAATTGCGGATCGA
>NZ_JBKQQD010000546.1:0-4026 GCF_052144515.1 Mycobacterium sp.
TGATCTCGACAACCGCGAACATCCCGACGACCCACGCGATGGCGATGCTGACCTGCGTGCCGATCGCCGCTCCCGAGGCCACGATGGTAGTGAGGACCAATAGAACCGTCAAAGGTGGCGGCCCCGACGCGAGGCCGATCACCACCGAGACCCATGAAGACCCGTTTTCCCACGCAACGCGGGCGCGGCCGTGCAGCACATGGCCTACCGGATTGCGCCCCGTCGGCGCATCTTGCGCGCGGCCCAGCGGCCGCGAGGTTGCGGTCGGTGTATTCAAGTCCGGCACCAGGGTCGGTGTGGTGCCGCCCGGTGTCGCCAGGTACGCCCGCTGACGCGCCCGGAAGCGGACTGCCATAAACGCGGCGATAAATAGCGTGAGTACACCGATGCCGATTTGAAATTGCCGGATGGTGGGGTTCGCCAAGGTGGCCGGGGTGGCATAACGCTGCGCAAAAGACCTAAAGGCTGGGGTGACGTGCAGCACCATCAGTGGCACCAGCATGTAGGGCACACTCACTGCCATGGCGCCGACCCAGTAAGCGAGCAAGCTCTGCAGTGGCCGCGGCCGAGTGATCATAAGAAGGATGAGGCCGAGACGCAGCGGATCAAGCGCCAGCACAAGCGCGAGGACCAGTACTGGGCTCCACACCGCTGGAACACTACCCCGTTAGTTCTTGTCTGTCGGCTCTTCTGAAGAGCTACCCTGGTTTTCGGACCGGCTGGCGCACGATCCCGTTGCATGCGTGAGAGCCGGGCGCGAGAGTTCGGCGTGCATCCTATGGGCGCTCCCACGCGCCTTAACGACGCTCCCCTTGGCTTCGCGATGGCTTTCGCCCAAACCTCAGCTCAACGGACCCACAACAATGTTCGAACGAGCCTCCAGTCGGTACCGCATCATCTACGAGGTCGAATGCCGCTCGCAGCCCATCGCTGATCCGTCGCATGATGGCCGGCGAAACGGCTCCGGTGAACTTCGTACGTCCTCGGGATAAAGCAGTTCAATGTCGGCGCAAGGCACGCTCCCATGAACCGGCTCGCCCGGCTGAATGTGAACCGAACGCTCCCTCGATCAAATCTTGAATACTCCGTAACACGCCGTCAGTGAAAGTCTAGACTCAGCGCCGGTAGAGCCAGCCAGCATGTGAGACAGGGGCGATTTTGACTATAACCGAGTACGACGTCCGATCTCTGTACCTCGACCTGCTCCGACGCAACCTCACCAGGTATGGGATGCCCGAGCGCATACCCTCGCAGTGGCCACTGCGGAGACGTCTCCTTCTCAAAGCCGTCAACACGCTCTCCTCCATGCGCGCGGGTTCAGGCCCGTTCAATCAGCACGCACGCGAGTTGGGCCTCGACTGGCCTCCGGAGGCTGAGACGATGATCGGGATGCAGAGACTGACCAGTCTGCAGCATTGCGTTGAGACGGTACTGGCCGACGACATCCCCGGTGATCTAATAGAGTGTGGGGTGTGGCGCGGTGGGGCCTGTATCCTGATGCGCGCGGTGCTGGCAGCCTACGGGGATCACACGCGAAGCGTGTGGCTCGCCGATTCGTTCCAGGGCGTGCCGCGCTCGGATCCCGTAAATTACAAAGCAGACAAAGGAATTAGGGCGGAACTCGCTGCGGGCATACTGGGCGTGCCGGAAGCGGAAGTCAGGGCTAATTTCGAGCGCTACGGGCTGCTAGATGACCAAGTCCGCTTTTTTCCTGGCTGGTTCAAAGACACGCTGCGCGATGCCCCGATTGATCGCCTCGCAGTCTTGAGGCTCGATGGCGACCTCTATGAATCCACGATACAAGCGCTCGACGCGCTCTACCCGCGACTGTCCCCCGAGGGTTTTTGCATCATCGATGACTACCAGGCGGTGAAGGCGTGTGAGCAGGCTGTTACCGACTACCGCGCGAAACACGGAATTTCCGCGGAGATCATCGACATCGATGGAACTGGTGTGCTGTGGCGCAAGTAAAGAAGACCTTAGGACGCTGAAGGCGGGTCATTGCAGGAATTTGCGGGCGATCAGCGATGACCTGAGTTCGACAACGCGATCTCGGGCGGCAGGGCCGTACCGGAGAGCCAGCCGTCGACGGTGCGGGCGAAGAGGTCCGGATAGCGCAGGGGCCACTCGTGGTCCATACCGATTGCGACTCCGTCGACTCCGTTGGGCATTCTCTGGGCGAGCGCTGCCGCGGAGCGGCGGATGAGCCGCATCTCCTCGGAGCCGGTTAGAAACAATGTGGGCGAATCCGATTTGTCGAGTCCCTCGGGAATGGTGAACCCCCCGGACGAAGCGACGAGATGGGCGATCTGTGCGGGCGGCAGGAGACGCACATCTTCGTGGTAGTCATCGAGCTTGGCTGAGGGAACCGCCGCAAGGCGCGCATTCCTGCGGATGGTCACCGACTGTTTGATCCAAGCAACCAGCCCCAGCAGGGGCGCTGTCAGCCGAACAACCGGCATCGCGTTAACGATGGTCCCGCACAGCACCGCCCGATCGACGAGTTCTGGCGCGATCGCAAGCAGCTGTGCCCCCACCTGAGCCCCGAGCGACAAGGCCACGAGATGGACCCGGCCGGTGCCCACCCGAGAGCGGACGAGTTCTGCCACCGCAATGGCGGCTCCGTCTATCTTGAATGGGCCCCGCTGGAAGCTCTCGCCGTGCTGGGGCAGATCGGGGACCAGACAGCGGTATCCCTGCATTCGTTCGACCACAGGCTGCCAGCTCCGGCCGCTATATTCCCCGCCGTGCAGGAAGACGATAGCGGGCGCCCCGACCGGACCGGATTCGCGCACAAACAGATCCATGCACGCGATCCTATTGTGCTCTTGACGATACGCTTGCGCGATTGAGGAATGCCATAGCGTCGATTCTTTCAACAGTTCTCAGGCCGGCACGTGCCACTGGATGTGGCCCAGGTTCGCGTTCGCTACCTGGACCGCTAACAAGACGGCGTGTGAACCCGGCAAACCGCACCGCATGAGGCCTCCTCGTCTATCCGAGCGGCCTGGCTCAACTGCTAGCATCGGGCTCAGTGTCAGGGTCAGGTTGCCGAGTAGTGCGGTGGTTGGATCCTGATCACCTGGTGTCTGGCTCGTAGCGTCGGTGCCGCCCGACCACAATGCACGACAAAAGCCTTTCCAACCGGCAGCAACTTGACGTAGGAGAAACTCATGGCTCAAAGCGGTGCCCCGGTGCGGATCGGCATCCTGGGCGCTTCACGCTTCGCGCCGATGATCCTCATCAAACCGGCCCGCGAAAACGACGAGGTCGTGGTGGCGGCGGTGGCAGATCGCGACGTGTCCCAGGCTCGAGCCTTTGCCGCCAAGCACGGCATCGCCCGGGCGCACGACAGTTACGACGCGCTGATCGCCGATCCGGAGCTGGATGCTGTCTACATTGTGCTGCCGAACAGCTTGCACGGCAGGTGGACCCGGGCTGCGCTGGCCGCGGGCAAGCACGTGCTGTGCGAAAAGCCATTCATGGCCAATGCCGTCGAGGCCCGCCAGATCGCCGAATTGGCCGCCCAATCAGACCGGGTGGTGATGGAGGCGATCCAATACCGCTACCACCCGTTGACTTTGCGCGTTGAGCAGATCATCGCCTCAGGGGAGCTGGGCAAACTGGAGCTGGTGGACGTCGCCTTGTGCGTATTGCTGCCTAAGCGCTCCAACGCCAACGTCTACGACTACTCCCTTGCCGGTGGCGCGCTCATGGATGCCGGAGTCTATGTGGTCGACATGTTGCGCACGTTCGGCGGTTCGACTCCGGAAGTCGTTTCGGCACAGGCGAAACTGCGCGGTCCTGAGGTGGACCGGGCCATGACGGCCGAGTTGCGGTTTACAAGTTGGCTCACGGGCCGGGTCCGCTGCGCGCTGTGGTCGTCGGATCTGTTTCGGGCGAGCGCAAAGGTGGTTGGCGACCGCGGCGAGTTGCGTGTGCTCAGTCCAGCGGCACCTCACCTTTTCCGTCGGCTCTCGGTCCGATGAGCCGACAGCAAGCGCGTAGAGCGCTTCCCGGCGCGCA
>NZ_JBKQQD010000547.1:0-2560 GCF_052144515.1 Mycobacterium sp.
ATATCCGGACTAGTCGAGCAGATCATCCACCGCGCCGAGCAGCGCGACCACGGAGCGGTCCCGGGCAGCGTGGCCCATCAGCCCGATCCGCCAGGCCTGGCCAGCGAACTCGCCGAGCCCGCCGCCGCCGATCAATCCTGGCTCACGGGCAAGTTGTTGGCGCGTCTGCTTTCGCCGGCAGAGGAATGGAATCGCCGCGGAACTGGTGCCGAAGCGCGAGACCTCGAGAAAGCCGAGTAGTGCTGTTAGATCAAGCCGAGGGTGCGCGGCACCATGTAGAGGCCGAATGCGATGACGAGCAGGCACATGCTCCAGGTGCTGTATTTGCGTAGTCCTCGCATCCGCCATTGCGGAGGCAGCGCTTTGGCCTCGAGCGTCAGCAGCAGGCCGAGGACGATCGGCAGCAGCAAGGCGTTCATGACCTCGACGTCGATGGCTAGGTTCACCAAGTCGACGCTGGCGAGCACTAGTGCTGCACCCACGATATGGGCCAGTGCGTAGGTGATGTAGAACTTTGCGGTTGAGCGGTCAGGCCGCTCGTTGAGGGTGTGCCGCCAGCCGAATACCTCCGACAGACCCCAGGCTCCTGCCAGGGAGGCCACGATGGCCGCCACCAGGGCCGCGCCGAGCATGCCCACGCCGAACACCACGGCGCCGCCGGCCCGCCCTAGATAGGGGGTGAGCGCCTCAGAGATTTGGCCGACGGTGTTCAGGCTGGCTCCGGGATTGTGTGTGCCGATGGTCGTCGCCACGGTGATGACCACGGCGATCATGATCACCTGGGTCAGTACGGCGCCAAAGGCGGTGTCGTGGCGCGACTGCCTGATGGTGGTGGCGGTCAGCTGCTTGTCGACCACCGCCCCCTGCTGGTAGAACACCATCCACGGCATGATCACCGCGCCCACGTTGGCCGCCAGCAAAAGCAGATACGACGAGTCGCTCAGTGGTATTGACCCCAAACCGTGCACTAGCGCGTTCAGATGCGGGCCGGACATGACCATGGCGACCAGGAACGCCAGTTCGGCGGCACCAACGGCGATCCCGATCCGTTCGACGCGCCGGTAACTCCCGGTGAGCATCAGCGCCAGCAGCGCAGCAGTGGCGACAGGAACGGTCAGCCACCGCGACACGCCGAACAGTTCGCCCACGCCGCCGATACCGGCGAACTCGGTCAACAGCGCCCCGATCGCCGAGGCGAACAAAGTAAACGCCGACACCCACGCCCAGCCACGACCGAACCTCGCGCGGATCAGCGCCCCGTGACCCTGACCGGTGACGATGCCGAGCCTAACGGTCATCTCCTGAACGGCATAAAGGATCGGAATCAAGATGACTTGCGGCAGCACCATCCGATAGCCCCACTGGGCACCGGACTGGGCCGCGGTAATCACCGACCCAGCGTCGGTGTCGGCCAGCATCACCACCAGACCCGGCCCCCATACGGCCAGCATCCCGAATCGCAGCCACCCTAAGCGCGACGGGGCTTTCGCTTTGTCCGCTTTGTCGATGATCTGCGCCGCCACGAACGTCTACGCCCCTTACCTTGTGTGCCCGGTGCGCCGAAACGAGAAGCCGCGCTGAGAACCTAAAGGCTAGCCTAACCTAATCAGGATAGTTGACGGTTCTTAGCGCGAGCCTGCTAATGCCCGGCCGAGCAAGACAACCGCGAAGATCTGCACCGAATCTAGACAAACGAGGTCTATCAGATCTTGTCTCGCGATTCCGGTCGCAGCAGCTGGCCGTGTCGGTTTGGCGCGCAGGCCAGGGTGCCTATTCGGCCGGTTACCACAGGTTGGACGGACCGGGTGAACGGTCGCACCGGCAGGTGCTGGTGGCGCGCTGGCAGACGGCGACGCGGCGGCAGACGGTCACGGTGTGGCCGCAGGAGGTGGTGGCGCGGCGGTGCAGTGCAGGAGCACGGCACCAGCTGCGATCATTTCCGCTAGTACGGCAACCCGCCGCCTGGAGGACGTCAATTGGGATGAGTCCTCACCGCTTGCTTCCATCCCTACAAGACGCTGCGATTAGCGGTTTCGCAAGTCCAGTACCAACGCTACCGCAGACAGATTTCCGCTGTACCGCCCTGCTCTAGTGACCTGACCAGGAGAAACAAGCGGACTAAAGGTTGCGGCGTCGCCGCGGGGAAAATTCCTGCGGGAAAGCGCCGCTCTTCGTCGGACCGCTGGGCTCGACTGAAATCACCTTGAAAATAGGCTCTGACGTGCGGCGGGCGGGAACCGCGACCAAAATTACCAGACTCCATGACCTTACAACGTCGATCTTTGCCTAACGAGCTTGTGGGACAAGTAGATTGGCACGATCGAAAATCCGGCGACAACCGGACGATTCTCGCCGATTCCGGTCATTCGTGGTGAAGTGGTCAGAACGGCATCGGTTGGTTGTAGATAGTCCCGGATTGGTTTTGGACGGGGTCAGTGCAGGTTATGGTGACATTCCAAAGCGTGCCCGTCGGGAGCTCGGGCGCGAAGTTCAACTGTTGCTGGCCCCCCTGGTTCAGCTGAAATGTCTGGTTGAGCGGGGCCATTGGAGTGCCGATGCC
>NZ_JBKQQD010000548.1:0-4369 GCF_052144515.1 Mycobacterium sp.
CAGCCGCGCTCAACTTGTAGATGGTGGCGTCCCGATCTTCCACGCACGACTGCCAGTCCAGGAACTCCTTCGGCAATTTCTGGTTGTCTGCGTTGGTGTGGATTTTCTGCTCGATTTGCTCGCACACATCCGCGAGGGTCAACTCTCCCGGCGCACCGATGTCGGAGAACCATTTATCAGTCATGTCAGATCGTCTTCTCTCCAAAGAAACAAAGCCTCGTATCTCGCAGGCTATTGGGTCCCTGTCACGAGGTTTCTGCGGGCCGCTGCCGTGCTGCGGCCAATAGCTTCTTCCTATAACGAAGTCCTCCAACGGGGTCGAGTGAGCAGGGCAGATGGGGTCCGAGGATACTCAGGGTGCGCTCAGTCATCTTCTGAGTCCTTGTGCTTCGCCGCACGATCCATGTCGCGGCCAACCAACCAATAGACGCCCACCACCACCGCCGCCAAGCCTAAGAAAAACGCGGCGACCAACATGGCATTTCCTCCCTTGGGGGCAGACTCATCGGGCCTGCAGGTGCCGCTTCAGCAGGTCGAGATCGCTCCAGCACATGCGGCTGGCTCGACGTCGATTTGAACACCGACACCTGGGCGGTGCGATAGAGCACTTAGTCCCATAGCCTCGATCCCACGGCCCGGCGCGCCCGCCCAACGCCTTGTGAGGTGCGTTGAAGAGGATCGTTCACGTCAACCAGCACAAAATCCGCGTGCGCATGGCTGAGGTTTCCCGAGCCGGTGTCGTGCCGGATCGGGACCGAAGGAGCAATAGCCGACGCGCCGCCGACCGGCACTTTTTAGGGTGTATCCCAGAAGAATTCCCGTGCCGTCGACGAGTCGGTCGCTTAGGCCCGATGCGGTCTTCAGCCGCTGATCACGGTGTTCCTGAACACATGAAAGGAAACCCGCACCACGGCTTCTGCGTCGCCTCCGGCGGCGGTGGACCAATCCCCTCCCAAACACCCGGGGAAGCGTTTCCATGCCCCCAGACGACGCCGTACCACGTGTGGCATTGAGTCTTGTCCCAGTTAACATCCCCCGGGCATCCGCGACCGGTCTGTGGGTGAAGTCCGCCCTTCTCATCTCCCGGGCAGCATTTGTATGGCCCGGATGCGCCGGGCGGTACTGGCCCGTCTTCTGGCAGCAGGCCATGTATAGGCGGCACAAAGCGGGACTGGGCCTGTGCGGTACCTAGGGTGGGCCCCATTCCGGTGACCGCAACACCCGACAGTATTGCCCCGGCAACGATTTTCTTCAGGGTGCGGGAGGTGTCCATAGCGGCTTCCTTTCGGCTTTGCTGGGCAGCAGCATAAAGCTGGCCGCTTGCGCGATTCTTGCGCTTGCTTGGTTATCGATCCGGCTCCAAAATGCCTTCATCAAACGCTGGCACCGAATTGCTAAAGAACACTTCAGCCACAGGCGCCGACCAGCCCTATTTGGCAGGTGCCCGCGATCCCTGGCAGTCGCGGCCAGCGGGTGCGACCATTTGCTGATGGACCAGGACGACCCCGAGAAGCGCATCGCCGATCTGGACGCGTCAGAAACTGGCAGCGGTCGCGGCAAGCCCCCGTCGATCGGGGTATGGACATGGATCGGGGCCTCGCTTTTTGTAATCTTTTGTGTGCTCGGGGGGCTGAATTTCGTCCGCATGGGTGTTTTGCCCTGGTACGAGTATCGGGTCGGCACACCGACGACGGCGACGATCGATCACTGCGTCTCGTATCCCTCGCGGAGCGGGGGATACGAGACCTGCGACGGCAGGTGGAGCGTCGGCGGTGTGTCACAGACCGGCCCGATCTATTTTGGGTACGACGAACGTGTCGGACCACAGGTAGATATTCATGTCGGTGGCGGCAAAGCCTATACGGCGTACTGGGCAAGACCGAACTATGTGAGCATCTTCGCGGGCTTCTTCGCAATCGCGTCGGGCTTCGCCGTGCTGTGGTCTGTTTGGCGGAAACACAAGACCGGCAGTTGGCCGTGGTCTGGCCGTCGATTCAAGCTTTTCGGGCAGTCAGTTCCGCCGGATCGGACGTAACCGACATGAGCAGACTTTCTGGCTGGGCTTAGTCGGCGGCACCGACCAACTATGCACGATAGATATTGGGCATCCCAACCCAAGGGAGCGCATGAAGGATCGGACGGGCCTGTAGTCGTTTGAGGCGGTCATGGCTGCGGGTCAGGACTATTGGTACGCCAGTTGCAGGCGTTCGAGGCGGCGCACGAGCAGGCTCGGCAGCCATCGCCCAGTCTCAGCGGCTTCGATGTTTGAGGTTCGTTCGAGGAGCTGACCGAGGACGATTTTCGCCTCCAACCGAGCGAGCGCTGCTCCGACGCAGAAGTGCGTTCCCTTGCCAAAGGCGATGTGGCTCTTACCGGCTGGCCGGTCGAGTCGGAACTGTCCGGGATCTTCGAAATGCGACGGGTCGCGATTTGCTGCGCCCCAGAGGAGGAGCAGGCGCGAACCGGCCGGCAGTTCCACGCCGCACAGTTCGGTGTCGTTGACGACATGCCTATAGTGGCCCCGAAAGGGCGGCTCGTAGCGCAGCACCTCTTCAAGAAACGCGCTGAGTTGTTCAGGTTGGAGGCGAATCTGTTGCTGAACACGGGGGTGCGTCGCTAGAAGCGCAGCAGCAGAACCGATTAGCGATGCGGTGGATTCGCCGCCAGCACTGAACAAGGTGATCATCATGGTTAGCGCCGCAACGTCGTCTAGTTCGCCGGTCGCGCACGCCATGGCCAGGTCGCCCAGCAGATTATCTTGCGGGTTGGTCGCCGCCTGCTGGAATTGTTCGGTGATGTAGCCGCTAAGTTCCATCACCGCGTCGGCGGCCGCCTCCAAGTGCTGTGGGGTTACTAGTCCTTCGACCACTTGGGTTGCGGAGTAACCCCATCGGGTGAGTTTGTCGATATCGGCGTCTGGGACACCGATGATCCGCCCGACGATCATCATTGGCAGGCGGTCAGCCAACGCTCCCATCCATTCGATGTGACCGCCTTGGGCGTTGACGGTCCAGATATGAGCGGCGGTATCTGCGATGAATGGTTCGAAGGCGCGGATGCGTTTGGCGGCGAGTTGCGGCAGCAGCGCCTTCCTATGGACCGAATGTGCTGGCTCGTCAGCGGTGGCAAGCGCCTGGATAGCTCCTCCGAGTTCCCCGACTTCGAACGCGGTCACGGTGCCTCCGGGCTGGTACATCATTGTCGCGGTCAGATTCGACGAGAAGTCGCCACATCGTTCGACCGCTTCGTTGACGGCCTTCCAACTGCTCACGGCGTAGAAGCCGGATCCCCCGATGCGATGGACGTGCCCTACCTGATGCATCTGCTCGTAGAGCGGATGCGGGTTCTGAAGGTACTGATCGTCAAATAAGGCGAGGCCGAGGCCACCATTCAGTGAAGTCACTTCTCCACGCTGAGCGGCGAAGACGCGCCGCGTCAATCAACGTCCGGGAAGTTGCAATCCGTCGTCCGCGCCGACCGATAGCGGCGTCTCATCGCTGCTTTCTCACCTGCACCAACCCTGAAACGTATGGCCGAGATCGTCTCAGACCTGAGAAGATATGCGAGAGGCGCTGCAAGGAGGTAGATGCTCATGGTTCGCGACGATTGGGTCGTCGGTGGCGACCGCCGAACGGCGGCGGCTGATCGCATCTACGCAGCCGCGACCGAACTGGTAATACGCGAGGGATTCGACGCCTTCGACATCGATACCCTCGCAGCACAAATTCACTGCTCAAGGGCGACCATCTATCGCTACGCGGGAGGCAAGGCTCAGATAAAGGATGCGGTACTGATGCGGCTATCAGCGGGCATCATCGGCACCGTTCGGCGTGCAGTCGATGGATTGAGCGGCCCGGAGCGAGTTTTCACCGCCATCACAGTCGCACTGGAACAGATCCGGTCGGACCCCATACGGCGGCTGATGCTCAGTTCAAGCAACCCGCCAGAACTAGGCGTGTTGCATTCGTCGCCAGTGCTTGGTCAACTTGCAGCCGACCTCACCGGCATCACCGACGACGACCCCCAAGCCGCACAGTGGGTTGTGCGCGTCGTGGTGTCCCTGGCCTACTGGCCAATCGGGAACAGTCGCGAAGAACACCAAGTGCTGCGGCGGTTCGTCTCACCGGCATTCAACTAAGTCACACCATTGGCCGGACTAATGGTTCGTGGCCCGGTCCTTCGCGTGAAATTTCCGTTAGCCAATAGCTGATTGATGCGGCAAAAGACACGTGACGTTGAGCGGGAGGTTGTCCCGAGTTCCGTGGAACTTCGGTGGCGGTCCGGTGAGCATCAGGCTGCGCTCACCTGGTCATTGTGCACGACAGGTTCGGCGGTTTCGCGTTCGAGTGCAGCGCGGACTGTGGGTAGG
>NZ_JBKQQD010000549.1:0-3187 GCF_052144515.1 Mycobacterium sp.
GAAACGGTGATACAGCCACACCGCATGCCCGATGACCTCGATCGGATACCGGTAGCCCTTGTACCTCGCTGCAATCGCCACCGACCAATCCTGGCAGCACCACACAAGCAACAACTTGACGATGCCCCAGCACGTAGTGCCCGTCGGCGGATAACAAAAGCGCACCGAGAGTAGACATGGCTACGGCCGGGAATTGGATTGTTGCCAACGACAACCGGGCCGCGACAGCCGAATGTCGGATGAATGCTGGGAGTTTCGGCCCGAGCCGACGACGACCCGCGAAGAACATCATCGAGGTAAGTGCCGATGGGCCGGACTCCGAGAATGCGGGTTCGGATTGGGATGAAGGACGCTGTTGCGATGTCCACCGAGCTCGGCCTGGCCCGCGTTACGAGGAAAACAAGCCCTGCGACATTCCTATCTGCCCGCTGAGCCGAATCTGCATCAATACTGACGAAGCATCAACTAGTCCAACAGTTTTCAACGATTCTGAGATCAGCACCCTACCGCTCGCACGGTATTGAGTAAAAGATCGCATGTCATCGGCGGCGGGCTCGCTGGCCTCGTCACAGCGTTCCTCGTCGCCGCACACATGCCGGCTGAGCGAGTGACTGTACGAGTACCTGGGCTAGCGAACCCGCGCTATGCCGATCCTTACGCTGCCGCCGGAGCGTCTGCCGGTGGTGGGGGGTACACCAGATAGCAGTTCGTGCCGCCGAAACCGAGCACGTACACAGTGTCGCAGCGGGTGAAGCTGCCATCCCGGCGTTGGTCGTAGTCGCAACGGCCCCCGCCGTTGCCCAACACGACCGCGCCGCCACAGGGCCCATCTGCGCTTGCCGGTCCCGCGACTACGATTCCGCCTGCGGCAAGTGCGCCGCCAATAGCCATCGCAGTGATCAGTTTCCTCATTTTGTGTTCCTTCGATCGCCCGGCTGGCCGGGACGTGCCGACGACTGCCAGCGGCTGGCAGTCGCCTGGGCCCATGACCCAGTTGCCCTGCACCGCAACACCCAAACTCCCGCCGACCGGTAGCGGTTCGGGGTGTCGTTCCCGTGGTGCCGTGTCTTCCATTACGTCAGCATCGCGGCCGATGGTCGAAATGTCCTCCACGCTGACGTCCATTCATGGTTCCGGCCATCTTCAATTGGCCGCTGCTCCAAATGGCCAGTTGCAGCGGCCGTGGCCGCGGTCCACGCCGCGCTCGGCGGCGCGTCCGATGTCGGCGGCTCGCGGTCGGTTCGCTCGGCTTCGGGGTACATGGTGCGGGGCCGGTCATCGTTGGCCAGGATGGCCGCATAGAGCTTGCCGCGGAGTAGCTGGTGCCGCGCCATAACATGTGCATGCCGGCGACCGGTGCGGCATGTTCGTGGTCGGCTTCGCTGCTGAAGTGGGTGTAGATGTAGGCGTGGTTGGTGTCGCGGCTGCGGCTCATGGCCACGTAGGCCGATGCGCGGCCGGCGGTTTCGCCGATGACGGCGTGCGCGGTGTCGGCGCTGATGCCTTACGCGGAGTGCACGGTGACGGCATAGCCGAGGCTGACATGCTTAGGCAAGTAATCGTTTTCGAAGACGACGCGGGCGTTGTCGGTGAGCCGTTCGGCGGCGACGCGGTTGGTCTTTGGTCGACGCCGGCGACGCCGCCAGCGATTCCCGATGCGCACCTGCTCGGGATGATCCCGGTCAGCGCGGGGGGGCCGCATGCACTGGGATGCGGGCATCGTCGTTGTGACGGCTGATGATGATGGCGCCGGCGCGGATCGTCTGCTCGCGGGCCGCCTGTGCGGTGGGCCCTCGGCGGTCAAGGTGTCGTGCAGGCGCCGGTTGAGGGCATCGGCCATCTCCCAAGTGTCACAGACCAGTAGCGCATCCTTGCCGGCCGCGGGGTCGGCCTGGTAGGCGTGTAATGCTATCGATGGCCATTGTGATGGGGTCGCCGGTGCATAGGCGGTCGTGGCTGCAATACCAGCCCACGGCCTTGCGCAGCCGGTTGCCGCGCCGCAGTGCAATGCCAGCGAGGCGGCGCGTTCCTCGCGTCGCGGATGCGCCACACTTCGGCAAGCCCCTGCGACCAGGGCAGCTCGGCGCAGAGGTGCTCGAACATGCCCCCGCGGGCTTTGACCGGGGCCAGCTGGTAGGGGTCGCCGACCAGCACGGTCTTGGCGCGCGCCGCGGTGGTCGCGGCGAGCAGGGTCTTCAATTCGGGTGTGCGCACCATGGAGGCCTCGTCGACGATGACCAGGCTGCGCTGATCAGGTGAGCTCGCCGGCACCGTGAAGCTGTAGCGCCTTGGCCGAGACGGGGCTGGTCTGCGCCTTGTTGCGCACCGCGCGCCTCGGTCCAGCCGGTGGCGATGTCGGTCACCGATCAGGGTGTGGCACAAGTCGCCGCTGGGGTCGCCGCCCTCGCGGCCGACCAGGTCGATCTCGACGAACGCGGGCACCGCGTCGTCCCAGTCCGCCCAGGTGCGGATCGGGATCTGGGACTTCAGCAGCGAGCCCGGCTTGGTCAGCGAACGGCCCTTGAGCTGCATCTTCTTGCGATCCGGGGAAAGTCGGCGATCGATGATGGCCGCGCTCATCGCGCACAGCTTCGCGGCGGTCTCCTCGGCGATGTCGAGCTCGCCGCAGGCGCGCAGCCGCCTCACGATCTCACCCAGGAACGGCGCCAGCTGCTTGCCGACCGGGCCATCGAGCACCGCCCACACCTTACGCAAACGCGGCGATCACCTCCGGACCGTACACGGGTGGACGCGGCTTACGTTTGCGCGCAACACGTTTCGGGCGCAACACAGAACGCAGCGCCTTGAGCGCATGATCGCGATCATGCCCGGTCAGCCCGCACAACTCGGCCAGCATCGCCGCCTTCTGCTTGCGCGACGTCGACAGGTACCGCCGCGCGATCACGGTCGTCACAGCCCTGCGTTGACTCATCGTCAGCCCCATACCGATTCGGGTAGCTGACCCGCGTCCCATCCCGGGGAGGCACGCCGCTACGCGGGCATTCCCCCGTGAGGCAACGACTCCGCTACGCGGGCAATTCTGATGAGTTAACGCGGCAGCCGTAGTGCCTCAAATCAAGATGCCCGCGAAATTTTGTCCGTGCCTCAGGTAGGAATGCCCGCGAAACGGGCCGGTTCAGCTGGCCTTGATCCGGATGCCTTTGCGGATGTCGGGTAGGGCGGTGGG
>NZ_JBKQQD010000550.1:0-48760 GCF_052144515.1 Mycobacterium sp.
CCGACTAATGCTGAGGGACTCACGTCGGCTTCCGGTGACCTGCTGGAGCTCAGCCAGACAGACGGCGCAGCTGCATATGCGGACGGGCGATACCGGTCAATTGGCGCAGCGCCATCCGAGGATGCCGTGCGAAGACTCGCGGGCGAAATCCGCGCCGGCCGGTCGCCGGGCGCGGCCTGGGCCACCGACCGCTTGCAGCAATCGACAGCTGACTCTCTCGGTGCAGCGGGCTGCTTGTTCGTCGCGCTCGGCGCGCCGGACGACTTCGTGATCTGGTTCCGGCGAGACCGTCCGCAGCAGCTCCGCTGGCTGGGGGATCCGCACGCTCACTCCACCGGATTGATCAATCCGAGGAAGTCGTTCGATACCTGGCTGGAGCAAGTCAGCGGCTCAAGCGCGCCCTGGACATACACCGACGTCCAGGCGGCGCAACTGCTGGCATATGACGTCGAATCGGCCCAGCTGGCCCGAGCCCAGGCCAAACTTGCGCACCTCGGCCTGCACGACCCGCTGACTGAGCTACCAAATCGCCGCCATCTGAGCAACGTAATGGCCGCCATGCTGGCAGGAGCAACACCCACTGATCCGGTGGCCGCCATCTTCATTGATCTCGACCGCTTCAAGGAAGTCAACGACGAGTACGGGCACGAAGCAGGCGACTGCGTGCTACGCGAGGTTGCACGGCGCATTGCCGAGGTAACCCGCATCCGGCATGACGTCGTGGGGCAGGGCGATGCCTGGGACCCGCCCGCGGCCAGGCTCGGCGGTGACGAGTTCGTCGTGCTGCTGCCCGGGACAGCTGCCGAGGGCGCCGCACTGGTGGCTGACCGGATCCGTCAGTCGCTGCTCGAGCCGATTGCAATCAGCCCAGACCTCCAGCTGACCATAAGCGCGGCAATAGGAGTGGCGCAGGCGACAGAGCCCGAAGAACCGCACCATTTGCTGAAACGGGCCGACGCTGCCATGTATGAAGACAAGCGGAGGCGCGCACAGCCCCCCACTGAATTCGGATGACCAACTAGCTCCTCAACGTGCCGTCAGGGCTTCGAGAGACTTAGTGTTGTCTTTCATTTCGCATCCCGTCGTCATGCACCTTTACCAAATGGGCTCGGGCCCTACTCGCGCGAAACTTAAGCCAGGGCGAGCCTCCGCCGGCGTGTCTTCGCCCTTGGTTAAGTGTCGGGACTTCGCTTAGCCGTCGAGCCTGAGGTCGTTGCGGAAGCGCTGCATGCCGTCGATCTTGTCGGCCAATATGGCGTCCGGTCCGGCGTAGAACATCCACGGCACGCTGATGATCCCGGTGATCCCGGCATCGGCGGCGCGCTGACAATCGGCGGCAGTAAAGGCGTCGGTCAGCGGTGTCAGGACGGTGAAATCGTCTAGCGCGAAAACATTTTCGATCCGCAGTTTCCGCAGCCGCCCTGTTCCTCACCGCTCACCCCCGGACCAACGTCTGCGAAGTCCGCGCCAGCTCAGTCTCGTTTGCTTACGCCAGCCGCTTGGCCCATTCGCCCGCAGGCCGCCTTCAGGAAGTCGAATCATGCACACACCCACCAACTCGGCATGACGATCTTTTCGCAGGTCAAACCACTCGGTGCAACACCGCAATGCCCGCAAAAGCGCTGGACGGAATTCGCGCTCGACTACGACGTGTAAAGGCGTCGAGTCCGTTAGATCAGCGACCGACAACCCGCTTGGCGTCCGCCAGGCGGGTTGTCGCTTTCGTCCGCAGTCCGTAGTGTGGCCGCCGTGACGTCGACCGGTGGTGCGCCGGTTTTCCTGCTGATGCCGATGGCATCTCATCTGCTGCGCCGCCGAGTGCGGTAAGTATGTCCGACCGCATCAATGCACCCGGCCGTCAGTCGTCACGGCCATACCGAGACCAATACCGTCTTGATCGACGGGATTTGCTCAAATGGGGCGGGCTGGCGGCAATGGCCGCCGCCGGGGGCATCGGCGTCGAAGCAACCGCGGGCTGCTCGCAGCCCGCAACGGTTCCGCCGCCGTCCCCGCCCAACGGCAAGCCTGACTACACGCTGCGGATCGGCACTGCCACAGTCGAATTAGCCCCAGACCACATCGAGTCCACCACCGTCTACAACGGTCAGTTCCCCGGCCCACTGGTACGGTTGACAGAGGGCCAACGGACCTGGGTGGACATCTACAACGACACCGACACCCCCGAACAATTGCACTGGCACGGCCAACACGTCGGCGTCGACGTCGACGGTTCCGCCGAAGAGGGCACGCCCTACATTCCGGCACACGGCATGCGGCGCATCACTTTTGTGCCCGGACCGGCCGGCTTCCGCTTCTATCACACCCACGTCGTTGCACGAGGCGATCTGTCCCGCGGCCAGTACAGCGGCCAGGTTGGCCCGGTCTATATCGAACCCAAACAAAACCCCGGCGCCTACGACCAAGAAATCTTCTTGACGCTCAAAGAATTTCAGCCCACCTTCAGTCGCGGTGGCGACATGGCCAGCGATTTTCTCGCTGGCGCGCAGGACCCCGACCTCAAGGCGAAAGGCGACTCGGCGATGACGGCCTCACTTGGGCGCGGCGACCCGCGTGGCTACGAGGTCAGCTACGGGGCGTTTGCCGTCAACGGGCGGATGCTGGGCCACGGCGATCCCATCCGGGTGCAGACGGGTCAGCGCGTGCTGCTGCACGTCCTCAACGGCAGCGCCACAGAATCGCGCAGTTTGGCGCTGCCTGGGCACATGTTTACCGTCATCGCGCTGGACGGCAACCCGGTGTCCAACCCGGCGCCCGTGCCGGTGCTGTGGCTC
This sequence comes from Mycobacterium sp., assembly GCF_052144515.1. Taxonomy (GTDB): domain Bacteria; phylum Actinomycetota; class Actinomycetes; order Mycobacteriales; family Mycobacteriaceae; genus Mycobacterium. Next base: position 2,793 of record NZ_JBKQQD010000550.1, read on the forward strand.
GGTGCCGCGGAACGAATTTCGGCGCTAGTCACCATGACCAACCCAGGAGTGTGGGTGCTGGGCGATCTCTCCGATGACGACCGTGGCCACGGAATGGGCGTGGTCGTGGAATATGCCGGGCGCGGCGGGGACCCGCAATGGACGGCGCCGCCGCCGTTCACATGGGATTACCGGCTGTTCGCACCACCCAATCCCACAGCCGCTGCGCCACCCGATCACACCATCGAGATGTTGATCGAGAAACGCAACGCCGCCGACGGCGGTTTCAACGTCTGGACGATCAACGGCACACCGTTTTCCATGGACACCGACAAACCTGTACTCGACCTGCAACGCGATAGGCGCTACCGGCTGCGTTTCCGCAATGCCAGCGACGACCTGCACCCGATGCATATGCACCGGCACACCTTCGAAATCACCCAAATCGCCGGCACACCGACCGCGGGCGTGCGCAAGGACGTCGCGATGCTCGGCGGCTACCAGAGCATCGACATCGACTTCGTCGCCGATCAACCCGGCCTCTCGCTGCTGCATTGCCACCAGCAGATTCACATGGACTTCGGACTGATGTTGCTGCTCAACACCACGTGAACGCCCGAGAATCGGCGATCGTGTCGCGGCGTCTAGACGTCGAGCGCGAGGTCCTTGCGGAAGCGCTGCATGCCGTCGATCTTGTCGTCTAGGGAGGCCTCGGGCCCGGCGTAGAACATCCACGGCATGGTGATGATGCCGGTGATACCGGCATCTGCGGCGCGTTGATAATCGGCGATGGTGAAGGCGTCGGTCAGTGGCGTTAGGATTGTGAAATCCTCCATAGAAAGCCCGTTTTCGGCCCGCATCTCCAGCAGCCGGCCCACCGCCTCGATGGCGCGATCGGTCTTGATCAGGTCACCGATCCAGCCGTCGTGCCGGGCGGCCCGCCGCAACGCAAAGTCGCTGAGCCCGCCGACATAGATCGGTATGTGCGGCGGGGTCGGCTGCATCTCCAGGCGCGGCGCCGTGTAGAACTGGCCGTCGAATTCCGTCCAGCCCGGCTCCCACAGCGCTCTCATCAGGTCGAGCAACTCGTCGGTGCGTTTGCCGCGGGCGGCGAACTGCTCACCCATCAATGCGAATTCCTCTTTGCACCAGCCGACGCCGACGCCGAGCTCCACCCGCCCGGACGCCAAAACTGCCGCGGTGCCAATGGCTTTGGCCGCCGAGTAAGGGTTGCGCATCGCGGGAATGTAGACGGTGTTGACGAATCGGACGCGGGTCGTGACCTGCGCAAGGGCGCCGACGAGAACCCACGGATCGGGCCAGTCGGTGAACGGCTGCCACCGTCGCTGCCCGTCCTTGGTGTACGGGTAGGGGGTGTCCAGGGTCTCCAGGTTGACGACGTGGTCCGGGATCCCGATGCCGTCGTAGCCAAGTTCGTCGGCGGCCTTGGCGATCTCGATGATCTCGCGGGTGTTCAAAAAGGCACTGCTGATATAGAACTTCATTCGGCCTCCCGTGCCCACGACGGCTGGATGAAGACACCTTCGGCCTCCACGGTGATCCCCGCGGCATCCGAAATAAAGCCGCGCGCATAGGTTTTGACACCCTCGGTGCGGTCGACGAAGGCCTCGGCGCGAAGCGGTCCCAACGGAGTGCCGCGCAGATACTTCACCGTGATGGTGCCGGTAAAACGCGGCCTGGTCATCCCCTCGCTCGCGGCCTCCCCGAGGATATGGTCGAGAACCAGGGCGCTGACCCCGCCGTGCACCAGGGTGGGCGGACCCTCGTAGGCCGACCCGAGGACGAACTCGCTCCAGCACCGTCCGTCGTCCTCGTGGTGGACGACCATCGGCGGGGCGATGGGGTTGCACAGGCCAATCGCCGCGTTAGCCAACGGAACCGGATGGCCGTCGATGACATAGCTCATGCCGGTGGGCCGGGTCTTTTCGCGCAACGACCGGGTCACCGCCTCGATCGCCGCCCGGGCGTCTTCGACGACATCGTCGTCGGCCTGGGTCCAGATGGTGGCGTGGATGAGATCCCGAACGGCCTCGGTCAGCGGCGCGTACAGGGCCTTCACCCGATCAAGCTCGGCGGCGCTCAACACCTCGAAAGTGGCCCCAAACCCGGCCGCGTCTTGACTCAACTTCCGAACACCTTGCGCACCACAGCTTTTGCGCGCCGCGTCACGCGCAGATAGTTGTCCAAAAATTCGCTGCCGTCGTCGTTTGGCCAGCCCGCGGCAACCGCCACCGCATTGAGCTGACGTCCGGGTCCCGGCAGCTGGTCGGTGGGCTTACCGCGAACCAGGACAAGCGCGTTGCGGGCCCGGGTGGCCGTCAACCACGCCTCTCGCAGCAGGTCGACCTCCTCGGCGACAACCAGGCCGGCCGCGGCGATCGCGTCCAGGGATTCCAGCGTCGACGTGTTGTGCAGGGCCGGGATTTCGTGCGCATGGCGCAGCTGCATCAGCTGCACGGTCCATTCGATGTCGGCCAGTCCCCCGCGGCCCAGCTTGGTGTGCGTGTTCGGGTCTGCGCCGCGCGGCAGCCGCTCGGATTCGACGCGGGCTTTCATGCGGCGAATCCCCTGCACCGCCTCGGCGGACACGCCGTCGGGCGGATAACGCGTCGCGTCGGCCCTCAGCAGGAACCGCTGGCCCAGCTCCGCGTCGCCGGCGACCGCGTGCGCGCGCAGCAGCGCCTGAATCTCCCACGGCTGCGCCCACTGCGCGTAATAGGCGGTGTAGGCGGCCAGCGTGCGGACCAGCGGCCCGGCCCGGCCCTCGGGCCGCAGATTGGCGTCGACCTCCAGCGGCGGGTCGACGCTGGGGGTCCCCAGCAGCGACCGAACCTGCTCGGCGATCGACGTCGACCACCGGATCGCCAGCGAATCCTCGACGCCGGGGACCGGCTCGCAGACGAAGATGACGTCGGCGTCCGAGCCGTAGCCCAGCTCGGCGCCGCCCAGTCGGCCCATCCCGATCACGGCGATGGCTGCCGGTGCCCGACCATCTTCGGGCAGGTTTGCCCGGATCAGCGCGTCCAAAGCGGCCTGCAGCACGGCCACCCACACCGACGTGAGCGCCTGACACACCTCGGTGACCTCGAGCAAGCCCAGCAGGTCCGCCGATCCGACCCGGGCCAGCTCACGACGGCGCAGGCTACGTGCCGCGGCGATCGCCCGCACCGGGTCGGAATGGCGGCTTGCCGAGGTGATCAGCGCGCGGGCCACCCCGGCGGGCTCGGTCTCGAGCAGCTTCGGGCCGGCCGGCCCGTCGCTGTACCGCTGAATGACGTCGGGTGCGCGCATCAACAGATCCGGCACATAGGCAGATGTCCCCAGCACGTGCATGAGCCGCTTGGCCACCGCCGGCTTGTCCCGCAGGGTGGCCAGGTACCAGGTTTGGGTCGCCACCGCCTCACTGAGTCGCCGGTAGGCCAACAACCCGCTGTCGGGGTCGGGGGCATACGACATCCAGTCCAGCAACTTGGGCAGCAGCACCGCCTGCACTCGTCCGCGCCGTCCACTCTGGTTGACCAGCGCCGACATGTGCTTCAACGCGGTCTGCGGGCCCTCGTAGCCCAGCGCGGCCAGCTGCCGCTCCGCTGCCTCCGACGTCATGCCGTGCACGATTTCCAGCCCGGCCGGCCCGACCGACTCCAACAGCGGCTGATAGAAGAGCTTGGCGTGCAGCCGAGACACCCGGTGGTTTTGGTGTTTGAGTTGCTCGCGCAGCACGCCCGCCGCGTCGTGCCGGCCGTCTGGGCGGATATGGGCCGCGCGCGCCAGCCACCGCACGGCCTCGTCATCGGATTCCTCGGGCAGCAGATGGGTGCGCTTGAGCCGCTGCAGCTGCAGCCGGTGCTCGAGCAGCCGGAGGAACTCGTAGGAGGCGGTCATGTTGGCGGCATCCTCACGCCCGACGTAGCCGCCCTCGCTCAGCGCGGCCAGCGCATCCACCGTGGAAGCCACGCGCAGCGACTCGTCGCGGCGGCCGTGCACCAACTGCAGCAGCTGCACCGCGAACTCGACGTCGCGCAGTCCGCCGCTGCCGAGTTTGAGCTCGCGGCCGCGGACATCGGCGGGCACCAGCTGCTCCACCCGCCGCCGCATGGCCTGCACCTCGGTCACGAAATCCTCACGCTCGCAGGCGATCCAGACCATGGGCGTCACCGCGGCCAGGTAGCGCTCGCCGAGCTCGGCGTCGCCCACCGCCGCTCGGGCTTTCATCAGCGCCTGGAACTCCCAGGTCTTGGCCCAGCGCTGGTAGTAGGCGACATGCGACTCGACCGTACGCACCAGCTCACCGCTGCGGCCCTCCGGCCGCAGCCCGGCATCCACCTGGAAGAACGCGTCCGAGGCAATCCGCATCATCTCGCTGGCCACCCGGGCCGACAGCGCATCGGCCTGTTCGGCGACGAAAATGACGTCGACGTCGCTGACGTAGTTCAATTCGCGGGCACCGCATTTGCCCATCGCGATGACCGCCAGCCGCGGTGGTTTGCGGTCAGCACCGCACACGGTTGCCTCGGCCACCCGCAGCGCGGCCGCCAGCGCGGCATCCGCGGTGTCGGCGAGCTGGGCGCCGACCACGGTGAACGGCAGCACCGGCTCGTCCTCGACCGTCGGGGCCAGGTCGAGTCCGGCCAGCACCAGCAGCTGGTCGCGATACACGCTGCGCAATCGGGATACGGCCGAGCCCAACACCACCGACGTCTCGTCCAGAGACTCGTCCTCAAAATTCAGGCACGCGTTGAACGTCGCGCGCAACTGGTCGCGGGTGGGCAATGTGACTTTGCCCCGCAACAGCTTCCAGGACTGCGGATGGGCGACCAGGTGATCGCCCAGGGCGAGCGACGAGCCCAGCACGGCGAACAGCCGCCCGCGCAGGCCGCGATCGGTGAGCAGAGCGGCGCTGAGCTCGTCCCATCCAGTGTCGGGGTTCTCGTACAGCCGGACCAGCGCACGCAGCGCGGCGTCGGCGTCCGGCGCGCGCGACAGCGCCCACAACAGGTCGACGTGGGCCCGGTCCTCTTCCTGGTTGTCACGGTCGTACCAACCAAGCTGTGCCAGACGCTCGCTCGCGGGAGGATCGACCAGCCCGAGCCGGCCCACGCTGGGCAGCTTGGGGCGCTGCGTCGCGGGTTTGCTCACGACCACGACGGTAGCGCAAGCCGCACCCCGGTCGAACCGACCGGCGGCTGTTTGCCTAAAGCGACAGGTACGTCTTCAGCTCGTACGGCGTGACATGGCTGCGGTAGTTCGACCACTCCGTGCGCTTGTTGCGCAAGAAGAAGTCAAACACGTGCTCCCCCAACGCTTCCGCGACGAGCTCGGAGGCCTCCATGGCGTGCAGTGCGCTGTCGAGGCTGGTCGGCAGCTCCCGGTAGCCCATCGTGCGGCGTTCCTCGGGCGTGAGATCCCACACGTTGTCCTCGGCCTGCGGCCCCAGCACGTAGCCCTTCTCCACCCCGCGCAATCCGGCGGCCAGCAGCACGGCGAACGCCAGGTAGGGGTTGCAGGCCGAATCCGGGCTGCGCACCTCGACCCGTCGCGACGACGTCTTGTGCGGCGTGTACATCGGGACCCGGACCAAAGCGGAGCGGTTGGCCGCCCCCCACGATGCGGCGGTGGGGGCCTCGCCGCCGACCACCAGCCGCTTGTAGGAGTTGACCCATTGATTGGTGACCGCGCTGATCTCGGAGGCATGCTCCAGGATCCCGGCGATGAACGACTTGCCCACGTCCGACAGTTGCAGCGGATCGTCGTCGCTGTGGAAGGCGTTGACGTCCCCCTCAAACAGGCTCATGTGGGTGTGCATCGCCGATCCGGGGTGTTGCGCGAACGGCTTGGGCATGAACGACGCCCGCGCGCCGTTCTCGATCGCGACCTCTTTGATGACGTAGCGGAACGTCATCACGTTGTCGGCCATCGATAGCGCGTCGGCGAAGCGCAGGTCGATCTCCTGCTGGCCGGGTGCGCCTTCGTGGTGGCTGAACTCCACCGAGATGCCCATGAATTCCAGGGCGTCGATCGCCTGCCGGCGAAAGTTCGAAGCGGAGTCGTGCACCGCCTGGTCGAAATAGCCGGCGTTGTCGACCGGGATGGGCGACGTCCCATCCTCGGAACCGGGCTTGAGCAGAAAGAATTCGATCTCCGGGTGAACATAGCAGGAGAAACCAAGGTCGTTGGCCTTCTGCAGCTGACGGCGCAGCACGTGCCGCGGGTCCGCCCACGACGGCGAGCCGTCCGGCATGGTGATATCACAGAACATCCGCGCCGAATGGTGGTGGCCCGACGCGGTCGCCCAGGGCAGCACCTGGAAGGTCGACGGGTCCGGGTGCGCGACTGTATCGGATTCCGAGACCCGCGCAAAGCCCTCGATCGAGGAGCCGTCGAACCCGATTCCCTCCTCGAAGGCGCCCTCCAGCTCGGCGGGCGCGATCGCGACCGACTTGAGGTAACCGAGCACGTCGGTGAACCAGAGCCGGACGAAGCGAATGTCCCGTTCCTCTAACGTGCGGAGGACAAATTCCTTCTGTCGATCCATAACCCGAACAGTAGGCAATGCCTGTTAATTCTGTGTTACCGATGCCAGCCCAGAAGCATTGCCGGGCGTTAGCGCTGGCTTACTGCGCACACCGCAACAACGGCGGCGGCACCGTCAGGTCGACGAAGTAGGCGATCACAGCGTTGTCCACGCACTGATTGCCGTCGAAGACCACGGTGTGCTGGGTGCCGTCGTAGGTGATCAGCGGCGCGCCCAGCTGGTGGGCGAGGTTCACCCCGGCCTGATACGGCGTGGCCGGGTCGCGCGTCGTGGAGACGACGACGACCTTGCCCGACGGGACCGCCGGTGCGGGGTGCGGCGCCATCGTCGCCGGCACCGGCCACATGCCGCAGATGTCGCGCGGCGCATTCCCGGTGAACTGCCCGTAGGACAGGAACGGCGCCGCCTGGCGAATCTGTTGATCGCCGGCCACCCAGCTCGCCGAATCCGTGGGCGCGGGCGCGTCGACGCACCGGACGGCGTTGAACGCGTCCTGGTCGTTGGTGTAGTGCCCGTTCTTGTCGCGGCCGTCGTAGTCGTCGGCGAGCATCAGCAGGTCGCCGGCGTCGGTGCCCTTTTGCAGCCCGAGCAGGCCACTGGTCAGGTACTTCCAGTGCTGCGGGGTGTAGAGCGCGTTGATGGTCCCGGTGGTGGCGTCGGCGTAGCCAAGCCCCCTCGGATCCGACGTCTTACCCGGCTTGGTGGCCAGCGGATCGACCAGGGCGTGGTAGCGGTTGACCCATTGGGCCGGGTCGGTGCCCAGCGGGCAGGCTGTCGAGCGGGCGCAGTCCGCCGCGTAGGCATTGAAGGCGGTCTGGAATCCCGCCATCTGGTCGATGTTCTCCTGGATCGGTCCCTCGGTCGGGTCGATGGCGCCGTCGAGCACCATCGCCCGCACGCGGTCGCTGAAGCCCTCGAGGTAAGCGGTGCCGATCGCGGGGCCGTAGCTGTAGCCGAGGTAGTTGATCTGATCGTCGCCGAGCGCTTGTCGAACCATGTCCATGTCGCGCGCGACGGACGTGGTGCCGGCGTTGGCCAGGAAGCCTTTACTCATCTTGTCAACGCACTCCTGGGCCAGGTTCTGGTAGATCTGCTCGATATGCGTTACACCGGCCGGGCTGTAGTCGACCATCGGTTCGCGCCGGTAGGCGTCGAACTCGGCGTCGGTGCGGCACCGCAGCGCAGGTGTCGAGTGGCCGACCCCTCTCGGGTCGAAGCCCACCAGATCGAAATGTCGGCTGATATCGGTGTTTTGCAGGTCTCCTGCCATCCCGGCGACCATCTCCACCGCCGACGCCCCCGGGCCGCCCGGATTGACCAGCAACGATCCGATTCGCTGGCCCGTCGCCGGAATGCGGATCACCGCCAGCTTGGCTTGCGCCCCACCGGGATTGGCGTAGTCGACCGGAACCGACACCGTGGTGCACTTGGCGGTGGGGATGTCACTGGTGTCGTCAACGAACTGACTGCAGCTGCCCCAGTTCTGCTGGGTCGCCGCGGCGGGCTGCGGCGCCTGGGTCTGTCCGGCACCGGGTTCCGGTGTGGCACCGGCCATTGCCGGTTGTCCCCCGAGCAGCAGCCCAAACGAAAGCAGCGTCGAGCTCAACGATCTCAGGCGCGACATGGCTGCCATCGTTGCATCTTCGGATAGGCGCGGGCAGCGCGAAAAGGTCACGCCTTGATCTCGTATCGGTGGCGAGGGGTGTCAGCACTTCGCGCCGCTCGGCGGTGTGGTACCGCCGATCAGGTAGTCCGTCGCGTAGTCGTCGATGCAGCTGTCGCCCTGGAAGACCACCGTGTGCTGGGTTCCGTCGAAGGTAAGCAGCGAGCCGCGGAGCTGGTTCGCCAGATCGACCCCGGCCTTGTACGGCGTCGCCGGATCGTGGGTGGTGGACACGACCACGGTCGGCGCCAATCCGGGCGCCGAGACGGTGTGCGGCTTGCTGGTCGGTGGCACCGGCCAGAACGCGCAGGTGCCCAGCGGCGCGTTGCCGGTGAACTGCCCCCAGCTCATGAACGGTGCGATCTCCCGAGAGCGGCGGTCTTCGTCGACGACCTTGGCCCGGTCCGTAATAGCTGGCTGGTCAACACAATTGATCGCCACCCGCGCGTCGGTGGCATTGCTGTAATGGCCGTGCGAGTCGCGACGCATATACATGTCGGCCAGCGCGAGAAGCGTGTCGCCGTGGTGGTCGACGAGCTCGGACAGGCCGTCGGTCAGGTGGTGCCACAGCGTCGGTGAGTACAGCGCCATGATGGTGCCCACGATCGCGTCGCTGTAGCCCAATCCGCGTTTGTCGTTGGTGGGCACCGGCTTGCCGAGCATCGGGTTGTTCGGGTCTACCAGCGGGTCGACCAGGCTGTGGTAGACGTCGTTGGCTTTGTTCGGGTCGGTGCCCAACGGGCAGGTCGGTTTCTTGGCGCAGTCGGCGGCGTAGTCGTTGAACGCGTCCTGAAATCCCTTGGCCTGCCGCAAGTCGGCCTCGATCGGATCGGCATTGGGGTCGACGGCGCCGTCGAGGATCATCGCCCGCACGTGCTGTGGGTAGGCCTCGGCGTAGGCGGAGCCGATTCGGGTGCCGTACGAGTAGCCGAGATAGGTCAGCTTGTCCTCGCCCAACGCAGCGCGGATGGCATCCAGATCCCTGGCGACGGCAACGGTCCCGATATTGCGCAGGAAGTTCTTGCCCATCTTGGCGACACAGCGGGCGACGAACTGCTTGGTTTCGTCCTCGATGTGCGCCACACCCGCCGGGCTGTAGTCGACATTCGGCTCGGTCCGCAGTCGGTCGTTGTCGGCATCGGAGTTGCACCAGACCGCGGGCCGCGACGCGCCCACCCCGCGCGGGTCGAACCCGACCAGATCGAACCGTTCCCGGACCCGCTTCGGCAACGTCTGAACCACGCCCAGGGCGGCCTCGATACCGGACTCACCGGGTCCTCCCGGGTTGATGACCAGCGAACCGATTTTGTCGCCCGTCGCGGGAAAGCGAATCATCGCCAGCGCCGCCACCGGTGTCGCCCCGCCGCCGGTGTGGCCGTAGTCGACCGGCACGGCGAGCTTGCCGCACAATGCGCCGCCGGGGATTTTCACCGAGCCGCTGCTGGAACGGCATGGTGTCCATTGCACCGGCTGGCCCAGCTTCGGCCCGGCCATGAGCGCGCGCCCGCCGACCACCCGGACGCAGCCCGCCAGCACCAGCGCCACCGCAGCGATCGCCGTCCAGATCAGCAACGTGTGCGCGATCTTGTCGCGGCGAGGCAGGCCCATGCCCACCTATGCTGCCAGAGGCAACCTGAGATTCTGATGAGCGGCTGCCACGACCGCTACCTGGCAGCGGCGAGCAGTTCTTCCAGCGACAACGCGTCGCGCAGCCGCTCGAACGTTAGCCGCCCAGCATCGTCGATGTGTCCAATCCCATAATCGAGCAGACGTGCGGGAGCTGTCGGGAGTTTCCAGGTAGAGGAAGCTGGCCCACTGAGTTCACTGAGCCCGCTGCGCTCGCTGAGCCGCTGCATCCGACGATGGTAAGTGTCACACCGGCGCGACGGTGCTTTTGCACGCCCGAGATGGCAGACTGTCAAGGTCAGACGAACCCGGGGACCCCGAAGGGGCCACGAGGATCGACCCGAACACACCATTGGGGACATTGATGTCTGAGCAGAATGTCTATGGGGCCGGCAGCTCCGCGCCGTCCGCGCCACGGACCAAGATCCGCACCCACCACCTGCAGAAGATGAAGGCCGAAGGCCACAAGTGGGCGATGCTCACGGCCTACGACTATTCGACCGCCCGGGTTTTCGACGACGCCGGCATCCCGGTGCTGCTGGTGGGCGATTCGGCGGCCAATGTCGTCTACGGCTACGACACCACCGTGCCGGTCTCGATCGATGAGCTGATCCCGCTGGTTCGCGGGGTGGTGCGAGGCGCCCCGCACGCCCTGGTGGTCGCGGACCTGCCGTTCGGCAGCTACGAGGCGGGACCAGCCGCCGCGTTGGCCGCCGCCACCCGGTTCATGAAGGAGGGTGGCGCGCACGCCGTCAAGCTCGAGGGCGGTGAGCGGGTTGCCGAGCAGATCGCCTGCCTGACCGCGGCGGGCATCCCGGTGATGGCGCACATCGGCTTTACGCCGCAAAGCGTGAACACCCTCGGCGGCTTCCGGGTGCAGGGTCGCGGCGACACCGCTGAACAGACCGTCCACGACGCGATCGCCGTCGCCGAAGCCGGAGCGTTTTCCGTCGTGATGGAGATGGTGCCGGCCGAATTGGCCACCCAGATCACCGGCAAGCTCACGATCCCGACCGTCGGGATCGGGGCCGGCCCCAACTGTGACGGCCAGGTGCTGGTCTGGCAGGACATGGCCGGCCTGAGCGATGGCAAGGCTGCCCGTTTTGTCAAGCGATTCGCCGACATCGGGAGCGAATTACGCCGTGCCGCAATGCAATACGCAGAAGAAGTGGCCAGCGGGGTTTTCCCGGCCGACGAGCACTGCTTCTGATAATCAGTCGTTTTCGCCGCTTTCGCCTATTTGGCACCGACTGCGAAAATCGGTCATCGGCTGGCGGATGCCCATCAGATCAGCGTGAACCTGCGGGTTGGCATCCATGTACTGCTGAAGCTTGGCACGCATTTCGCTGCGCGGTGTGCCCTTCAAGCTGGTGAAGTAGTCGTTGACGTCCGGGTGGGCGAACATATATGCCGAGGTCGCCGCCGCGACGCCGGCAGCCACTCCGGCCAGGTCGGCCGCTGTGCAGTTGGGCGGCGGCGCCGGTTCCGGATCCGCTCCGGCCAGGCCCGCGGCACCGAAAAGCATTGCGCCAGTTATCACACCCGCGGCAGCGACCGTACGCCCGAAAGACATCATGAACAGCTCCTTACACCAGGTACCCGAAAAGCCGTAACCGCAGCGGTTGCCCGCACCGCAAACATAGGCCGTCATCGTGCGACGCATGGACCAAACGCGGCGATAGGACGCCTCGCCCACGCCCGTCGTGGGTTAGCGCGTAACCCAGATATGGCACGCTAGGGTGCCTACCCACGACCATCGACAACCATCTTCGATGGCGCCGACACGCCCTCACCGGAGGCGAGAATGCCTGGAAACGCGCCCAAAACCTCACGTCATCTGGAGGTGGAGCGCAAGTTCGACGTCGGCGAGTCGACCGTGTCGCCGTCGTTCGAGGGCATCGCCGCGGTGGCCCGCGTCGAGAAGTCACCGATCCAGTCGCTGGACGCGATGTACTTCGACACGCCGGCCCACGACCTGGCACGTAACAAGATCACCCTGCGACGCCGCACCGGTGGCACCGACGCCGGGTGGCACCTGAAGTTGCCGGCCGGACCCGATGCGCGCACCGAGGTCCGCGCGCCGCTGGACGCGTCGGACGAGGCCACCGTGCCAAGCCAGTTGCTGGATGTGGTGCTGGCGATTGTTCGCGACCGTCCGCTGGAGCCGGTCGCGCGGATCACCACCCAACGGGAAAACCAGGTGCTTTACGGCGTCGACGGCGCCGCGCTGGCCGAGTTCAGCAACGACCACGTCACCGCGTGGTCGGCGGGCGCTCCCGGGGACGGCGATTCGGGCCCGGCCGAACAACAGTGGCGCGAATGGGAACTGGAGCTGGTCGCCGACGCCGCCGACAAAGGGACCGCCGACACCGAGCTGTTGAACCGGCTGAGCAATCGACTCCTTGATGCCGATGCGGCACCCGCCGGCCACGGTTCCAAGCTCGCGCGGGTGCTCGGCGAGACGTCACAGTCCAACGGAACGCCGCCGCCCGCGGACCCTCTGCACCGCGCGGTGGCCGAGCAGATCGACCAGCTGCTGGTCTGGGATCGCGCCGTGCGCGCCGACGCCCCCGATGCCGTGCACCAGATGCGGGTGACCACCCGCAAGATCCGCAGCCTGCTGCGGGACTCCCAGGACTCATTCGGATCAAGCGATAGCGAGTGGATCCAAGACGAACTGCGCGAGCTCGCCGCTGTCCTGGGTGTGGCGCGCGATGCCGAAGTGCTCGGCGAACGCTACCAGCGCCAACTGGACCTGATGGCGCCGGAGCTGGTGCGTGGACCGGTACGGGAACGTCTGGTCAGGGGCGCTGCGCGCAGGTACCAGACCGGGCTGCGGCGGTCGCTGATCGCGATGCGCTCGCAGCGATACTTCCGTCTGCTCGACACCCTCGACGCGTTGGTGGCCGAAATTCCAGTCCCCCCTTCCGGTGAGCAACCGGCGGCGGTGACCATTGACACGGCCTATAAACGGGTCCGCAAGGCCGCAAAAGCCGCCGCGGAAGTTGACCAGGAAGGCGCCCCGGCAGAAGAGGGCGGCGAGCACGACAGCGACGAGGCGCTACACCGCGTCCGCAAGCGCGCCAAGCGATTGCGTTACACGGCGGCGGCTACCGGCGCGGACAAGGTGGCCGAGCAGGCCAAGATCATTCAGACGTTGCTCGGTGATCACCAGGACAGCGTCGTCAGCCGCGAACACCTGATAAAGCAGACCGAAGCCGCGCACGTTGCCGGCGAGGACACCTTCACTTACGGTCTGTTGTTCCAGCGCGAGGCCGACTTGGCCGAAAGCTGCCGCCAGCAGCTGGACACCGCGCTGCGCAACCTCGCCAAGGCGGTGCGCAAGACACGGCACTGAGTGCGCGAGCGTGCGCAGAATGCCGGCCCGCGTGGCGCGTCGTCGTACAGACGCGCACACTCGCGCTCAGGCTGGAGGCGGACGAGCTGGCCTGTAAGCCGGATTCTGTTCCCCGCCGCCGCGGCGTAAGCAACGGCGGCGCGGCGGCGACCATCCATCTGGACACACCGTTGCCGGGTGCCTCGAGCGGTCTACCCGCAGGCTCGGGCGAGCAGCCCTCGAACGCCTGCGCGGCCGCACCTTCGGTGCGGCCTTCTTGACCTTGCTTCGGGTGGGGTTTGCCAAGCCATTCCGGTCACCCGGGATGCTGGTGCGCTCTTACCGCACCGTTTCACCCTTACCACCGCGAGGGTGGCGGTCTGTTTTCTGTGGCACTTTCCCGCGAGTCACCTCGGATTGCTGTTAGCAATCACCCTGCTCTGTGAAGTCCGGACTTTCCTCGACTCGGGCACGAGCCGCGGCCGCCCGGCCAACTCGTCCGCGTCGAATCACGGTACTCGTTGCTTAATGCTGAGGCCAGCGCCGTCACCCGCGGATCGCCCGCCCACACTATTGCGGGACAGGCGTGCCCTGCACTTCGGTGCGGACATCGATGACGACCGGGACGCCGTTGCGGGTCACCGTCAGAGTGCTGGGGAGGTCGGAGACATTCTCGCGCGAGGTATAGACGACGACCACGCTTTGTCCGAATTCCGGGGCCACCGCGTCCGCGATTCCCAGCCCTGACACTCCGTCGATCTGTAGCAAGGCAATCCCGTTCTCGTCGAGCGCGCGTTGACAGTCTGTCGCCGTTGCTGGGGGTGACGGAGGCGCACCGCCCAGCGAGATGTTGAGCAGCGCCAATACATTTGACATCTGACAGAAGGTGCTGGTGATGTCTGAGCCGCAGTAGTGCAGTCCGAGTGCCACCCCGTTCATGTCGCATACGACGGAGCCGGAGTCGCCTGGAATGGCGTATCGCTCGCACAGGACCTGGTCCCTGAAATAAGCCAGGGCCGAGCCCCCATCCGCCGTCGGGTAGGAGAGCTTGCTCATATAATTCAAGTCCTTGATCTTGCCCGTCGAAGCGCCGCTGCTCCTGCCGACAATCCGGACCTGGTCGCCGACGTTGGCAGGGAATGCGGTCGGCGGAGTAGTGGGTGCGCCGATGCCGGGTATCGCGGCGGTGACCAGGCCCGGATCGGTGATCAGCGCGACAGCAGCATCGACTTGATTGTTAAACCCAGGTGTGAAGTCCAGAGATACGAAAGCCGCCAGCGTCGCAATCGCTTGACTGGCCGATCCGCCATCCCCCGGTCCGGGCTGAATGACCGTCGAGCCGATGGCGGCGTTTCCCGAGTCAGCGATGACGTGGCTGTTGCTCAGCAGCAGCAGGCGGCCGGTGGCATCGCGGACCAGGCAGCCCAGCGTGCCGTTGCCTTCGCCGCCCAGCAGGCCGATGCTGTATCCCGGCGGGCATGGACGCACAGGTCCGATGTTGGACTGCGGATATTGTGTGCCGATTTCCTCGACGTCGATGTCGACCACCGCGCCCGTTGCGGGCAGGGTGATCTGAGCCGGAATCCGTTGACCGGGCGGAATGTCGCCGTCGGGCAGCTTCCGTTCCACGTACAACTTGAGCGCCGACGTGCCGGTAGCTTGGCCGCCAACGACTTTCGCAGACGCGCCCCACCCGGTGACCGCTTGGCCGAACATCCAGCTCTGCGCTTGTTCCACCAGATCGGCGGTCGGCGGGTCGACGCTTTCCGGAACCGTCGCACCTGGAGGTACCGCCAGCGTGTTGAGCGCCTGCAGTGCGTCATGAATGTCCGTCATTGCGCAGCGACCTCCGGGATGGCGGTCGCCAGAGTCCGGGAACAACCGCATAACGTAGCCAGCCACTCAGTCGAGATGAGTGGTGGCCGTCGGGCTGCGGCCATCATGGCCAGTGCCACTGCCGGCCCTAGGACGTTGCCGTCTAGCAGATCCGCGGTGGAGTGCATATCCTCGTCGGCTGGGACCGCCCACCGCAGTGCGCCTTGCCCACGGATAGTCAAAAGCCGCAACATACGCAGCGACTCCGTGAGGCGGGCCTCGAGCAAAGCATTGCCCGCCCCGCGCGCAATCACCGCGCGCAGCGCGTCTATGAGACCCGAAAGACCGTGGCACAAAGTAGGTCCGAGCGTGGCTGATGGCCGAGGGTTCCATCGCGCCACCAGAGAGTCAAGCAGATCTGCGAGCTCAGGACAGACATCGACGGCCTGCACAAGCGCCCAGACCAGCCCGGCAGTCCCGTGGCACCACCCCGTCTGCGCAGCGGGCGCCGCGTCCGGTGATGGACGAAGAGAAGCCCGGTCCTCACCCAGACCCGATCGGCAGACCGATTCGAAAGTCCGAGCCGCCAGCGTGCGGGCCGCGGCCTGTTCGCACGAAACTTGGCCGCCGACACTGCTTAACGCCTGCGACCAAGTGATCAGCGCCAATGCGATGCCGGTGGATCCGTGCGCCGCTCCGTAAAACGGGTGACGCGTGGGCTCATAATGTGGCGACGACGGCCAGCACACGACGCCGCCGCGCGCGTCGGCTGCGCTGAGCAGCCGCTGACCGAGCGGCTCTACGAGGTGAATCGGCCACTGGTCACCGAGCACGGCCGCGAGCGCGCATCCGGCCCACAGCACTCCCGCTGACCCGGAGAACAGGTCGAAGTGGTCCCGCTCGACACCGCGGCTCGCCGCACGGAGGCGGTTTTCGGCCGCAGCGATCAGTGCTGAATCACCCTCGCGCACGCCCGCCAGCGCGAGGGCGACGGCGATACCGGCATTGCCGGTGAACAACCCGTGCGCATTCGGATCGATGCGATGCGACGCGAGCCAGCGCGCGGCATTGCGGGCCGGCGCGGAAAACCTTTCAGTCCCCAGTGTTTCATCGATCGTGGCGAGCCCGATGATGGCGCCCGCGGCCCCATATGCGAGTGACTCCGCGAAACGCGGCAAGTCAGGCTGAAAGCCTTCCCACGCATGATGCTCCCCGTCGACGGCGACCTGTGCTTGGGCAACGGTGTCTGCAGCCTGGGCACTGTCGCGGCGAACCTTGTTCAACTGCCGCGCGCTCAGAGGTCGCCGTGACGGCGGCCCACTGTCGGTGACATCGGCGGCGAGGCGGTCAAGACGAAGGCCTGCTTCTGCAGCCGATATTCGCTGCTCAGGATCGCAAGTCAACGCCGCGACCAGCTCGACGGTCTGGTGCCGCTGGGTCATGCGGAGCTCTCCGAGCATGCGCCCTCTGAAGTTTGCGGACGGTATCTGCTGGACGTCACCGGGAGAAAGGCAGCGAAACAGCGTGACTCCTAGACCGAAGAGGTCGACTGCGGGTCTGGCGAGTGAATTGCCTTCTGGTGGAATATATCTAGGCGTTCCGGACGGCGTGTTAAGGGTCGAATTGATCGGCGCACTGATGTCGAAGTCAATAAGTGCGACGCCGTCTTGGTCCACCAAGATGTTCTCTGGCTTGATGTCACGGTGGACATAACCCGCAGCGTGCAAGCCATCGATCTGGCGCGCCAATACTGGCAGGGCCGCCAGTCTTGCCGGCATCGGGATCGCTTTTAACACAGTTCCTGACCGGAATTGTTCAACGAGCGCAACGGTGTTGGGACCGCCTTCGAATCCGAGGGGCGCAGGTGGCCAGGCAAGCCCACGCCGCACCATGCGGGTGAGCACTTCGAACTCGCGACGCAGTCGTGTGGCGGTATCTACACCGTCGCCATAGGAAAGGGCCCCCGGATTTGCCCGTTTGACGATGACCGGATCTACCGTTTCGACATCGATCGCGAGGCAAACCGATAACCCGGGTTTGGTCACGTAGCGCGCGACTGGCAGGTACCGCCTGCCGGCGATCACGATCTCGTCGTAGTCGGAGACAGCGGGCGGCGGTCGTACCGGCACCGGTGGTACGGGCGCCCATTCTGCTTGGCTACCGTCGGTTGATCGATTATCCGGAACCCGTTTTCCCGAAGGATCGGTGATCGTCGGGATGAACCGGCCACAGGGGTCCAACTCGTCGCCTGCAGTGAATGCGCCGTAGCGGTAATACATGCCCGGGCAGCGCTCGTCGGCGAGATCCGAGGGAACTGTCGGCCCCGAGTTATCCGCCCATACGGAGGCGATGCCGTCGCGGACGGCGCGTAGCTCCTGGTCGTCGTTGCAGTAAATGGTGACGATTTTCCCAACCTGAGTGGACCCGGCATTGCCCGCGTTGATCGTGGCGACCTCGGCACCGCTCTCGGGGATCTTGAATCCGGTGGCGTGCCTGAATAGCACGGGGCCGACGGTCCGCAAAGTGTGGGCAGCCGTCTCCTCAGAACACGACAGGTGAATCTTCCAGCCTTGTTGTGGTAGCGGCCGATCCGAACGCAGGTAAGAGGTCCATCGATTGCATTTGGTGGCGCGCCACGTCTTCGACGACCACTCCCGCGGGCAGGCGGCCAGCAAGCTGCGCGCCGCCTGATCGTATTCCTCTCGGGCCGACCTGCTACCGCAGGCGGGGGCTGGCGTCGCGGCTTGATTGTCGTGCCGCAGAAGCATGATGTGGCAGACCGGGCGTGTCACATGACGACGATATTGATGGTTCGTCCGCAAATCGTTTGTTGGCAGGTCACGAAACAGCTCTCCGGCACGGAGGTGCCTTGTGCGCTGAGCACTTCGTTCTGCAAATCTTGGTTGTATCCACGTTCGGCCATGACTGCGGCAGGGTTTTGCTTCCAGCGGTCGGCGAGCTGCGGGTTGGAATTAATGTCGGCTTGCAGGGCCGCAAACATCGCTTTTATGACGTTGGCGCCAGGGAAGAGAACACCGTGCACGACACCGGCGCTATCCGGGTCGACGTAAACGGCGGGTACGTTGCCGGCGGGAGGGGTCGGATTGGACATGACTGGGTCCACCTTTCATCAGGGCATAGCCGTACGGATTCAAACCGGAGATGAGAAGCGGTAGAACGTTAGCCCGCAGCCGGCCTGGCTAGCATCAGGGATTTCCCTACTCAAAGTCAAGTGGTTAGTGCAACTGAGGTTCAGGCTGCGTTTTCCAGGAGGGAGGCTAGTCGTTGTGCGGGGTGTCCAGGTTCAGGGTCGGTCGGGGTCGGCGGTTGAGGGTGTCCTGGATGCGTTTGAGGTCGGCGGGGGTGTAACCGCTGAGCTCGCTGCCTTTTTCGAACCAGAACCGCAGTAGCCGGTTGGTGTTCTCGTTGGTGCCGCGTTGCCAGGGTGAATGCGGATCGCAGAAGTAGACCGGGGTCTTGAGCTGGAGGTGGATTGCTTTCCAGCCGGCCATTTCGCTGCCGCGGTCCCAGGTGATCGAGCGGCGTAGGTGTTCGGGTAGCTGGCTCATCGCGGCGATCATTGCGGTGGCCACGGTCTGGGCGGTGTGATCACCGGGTAGATGCAGCAGCAGGGTGAACCGGGTCGTGCGTTCGACCAGGGTGCCGATGGCGCTGTTGTTGGGGCCGACGATCAGATCGCCTTCCCAATGGCCAGGGACGGCTCGGTCGGTGGCTTCGGCGGGCCGTTGGGCGATGGTGAATTCCTCACCGCTGCTGTAGGCCCCGTGCCGGCTATCGACGTGACCACGAGACTTGCGGGTGGCCCGTTTGGTGGACAGGCAGCGGTGCAGGTCAGCGCGCAGACTGCCCCGGGTCTGCACGTACAGGCACTGGTAGATCGTCTCGTGGCTCACCGTTAACAGCCTGTCATCGGGATGATCGCGGGCCAACACATCGGCGATTAGTTTGGGGCTCCATCCCTGGTCCATCCAGGCTTCGATCGCCGCACACAACGGGTTGTCTTTGAGCTTGAATTCCTTGGGGCGACGGGCCTTCTCAGCGGCGCGCGCATGGGCCATCAGGGCGTGGTAGTCCCCGTCGACATTGCAGTTGCGCCGAATCTCGCGGTAAATCGTTGTGCGGTCGCGGCCGAGTCGTTCGGCGATCTCGGCGTTGCTCAGGCCGGTGTCGCGGCCGCGCATGATTTCCACTCGTTCGGCGTGACTGAGCCGATGACCCAGGCCGCCCGGTAAGGAGACCCAGGCCGCCCGGTAAGGACATGCTTCCTGGTTCGACCAGACCCCGTTGGCCCCGTCCGCCCACTTTGAGTTTCATTGCCCCAGCTTTGCGTCACCACGCGGTGCCGACGTTGCGTGACACACCCAGTTGGCGCTCGCCCTCATACATCGATGTGCCCGCGCAGACCAGATCAAACAACTGCCAACGCAGCGCCCGCGGCGCCGGATATCCAGTCGGCATTGCAACCTCCAAAATCAGGGATGTTGCATTGACCGTATGAATCCGCCCTACACTTTCGCGGACCGCCGGTTCGTCGTGGTAGTTGTCTTCACGAGGCCGCCTGACGGAAAAGCGACTTAGCCGAAGCAAACCACGCTGCGCGCTCCCCGTCCGGCGGACATGTCGGTGAACGCCGCCTCGACGTCGTCGATGCCGATGCGTCGCGTCACCAGCGCCTCGAGGTCGAGCTGGCCGCAGCGGGCAAGCTCGGCGAGCACCGGGATGTCGCGCGGCGGGTCGCTTGCGCCGTAGACGCTGCCCTGGATGGTCTTGCCGTCGGTCATCAGCGACAGCGCGGGAAACGTCGCCTCTTCGGTGAAGCCGGCGGCTCCGACCAGGGTGACCCTGCCGCCGCGGCGGGTGGCGTCATAAGCCGCCCGAATGGTGGCGGGCTTGCCCACCACCTCTATTCCGTGATCGACACCCGCGCCGCCGGTGAGGTCGCGCACCGCGGCGGTGAGGTCGACTTCGCTCGCGTCGATGGTGTGGGTCGCGCCGTTGGCCATCGCGGCGGGAAGCTGGGCCGCCACTCGATCGGCGGCGATGATCCGCACCGCGCCAGACAGCCGAGCCGCTTGGATCGCCGCCAAACCCACACCGCCGCAGCCGATCACCAGCACGCTGTCGCCCGGGCGGACGGCTGCCGTGCGGATCACCGCGCCGACCCCGGTGGTGACACCGCAGCCCAGCAGCGCGGCGAGATCCAGCGGCAGTGACTCATCGACCGGCACCACCGCCGCGGCCGGTAGCAGCGTCTCCTCGGCCAACGACCCGACACCCATTCCCGGCCACACCGGGCCGGTCGCGCTTTCGGCGTAGGGAGCGCCGTAGGCGTGATCGTAGGCGTGCAGGCACAGCTGGGTCTCGCCGCGCAGGCAATGCGGGCAGGTCCGGCACGACACGATCCACGTCAGCACGACGTGCTGACCCGGCTTAACTGTGGTGACGTCGTCGCCCACTTCGGTGACGATCCCGGCGCCCTCGTGACCCATCGCGCTCGGCAGCAGCGCCGGTATGGACCCGTCGCGCAGCGACAGGTCGCTGTGGCAGACGCCGCTGGCGCGAAGTTGCACCCGCACCTCGTGACTGGCCAGTGGCCGCAGCGCGAGCTCCTCCACCACCGTGGGCTGCCCGACCTCGCGCAGCACCACCGCTTTCATGAAGCCCTCATGGGACTCGGACCTGTGAGCCATGTCATAGCGACTTACGATGGCGGGACAACCGCACCAGGTCAAGGGAGACGGGTCATGACTGGATCAACGACGATCACGCGGGAAAGCCAAACCGCTGGCGAGGATGCGGTTTTGACGATCGGCGGCGAGGTGCAGGTAGGCGCCGCCGGCAGCTACCCCGTACACAATCCGGCCCGGCCGGCCGAGATCGTCGGCCACGCGCCCGCCGCCGACCACGCCCAGCTGGACGCTGCGGTGGCGGCGGCGCGTCGGGCCGCGCCCGGGTGGCGCGCGCTCAGCGTCGCCGAGCGGGTCGCCGCCATAGCGGCCGCAGCCACCACCGCCGCCGAACAGCTCGCCGCCAGCGATGGCGCGCGGCTGTACACCCGCGAGCACGGCAAGGTGCTCAGCGAGGCGACTTTCGAGATCAGCACCGGGCCGGGCCTCGCCGCGCTGCTGGGCTCCATGGCCGAGGCGGCGCTCGCGCCCGAGCAGGTCGATCCGCACTCGGCCTACCCACGGCTGCACCGCGAGCCGTTCGGTGTTGCGGCGCTGGTGTTGCCGTTCAACTGGCCACTCGCGCTGACGATGACGAAGCTGACGTCGGCGCTGACCGCCGGCAACACCACCGTCGTCAAGGTGCCGCCGACCTGTCCGCTAGCGGCGCTGCAGCTGGCCGGGGCGCTGGCCGCCGCGCTGCCGCCCGGCGTGGTCAACGTGCTAGCAGGGCCGGGCAGCGCGCTCGCCCAGGCGCTGGTCACACACCCGGGCATCGACCTCATCTCGCTGACCGGCGGCGTCGCCACCGGGCGTGCGGTGATGGCGGCGGCCGCGCCGCGGCTCACCCCGGTATTGCTCGAGCTCGGCGGCAACGACGCCGCGATCATCGCCTCCGACATCACTGTCAGCGACGAGTTGGTCGAGCGGCTGGTGACGGCGACCTACACCACCGGCGGCCAGGTCTGCATGGCGATCAAACGGCTGTACGCCCCGAAGGATCGGGTCGGCGAACTGGCCGAGGCGGTGCTCGCGCGCTGCGAGCGGGAAGTGGTCGGCGACGGCCTCGCCGAGGACACGACGCTGGGGCCGCTGCACAACGCCGCCGGGCGCGACCGGGTGGCAACGCTAGTCGCCGACGCCGAGGCACACGGTGCGTCGGTAAAGACCGCGGGACGGATCCGCGACACGGACGCCGACGCGGGGGGATACTTCGCGCTGCCGACCGTCGTCACCGATCTGGCTCCCGACTCGGCGCTGGCCACCGAAGAACAGTTCGGCCCGGTGCTGCCGATCTTCGACTACGACAGCATCGATGACGCCGTAACCGCGGCGAACGCAACCGATTTCGGTCTCACCGCGTCGGTATGGACGGGTGACGACGGGCTCGCGGACCGCATCGCCGGGCAGCTGGTGGCAGGTACGGTCAGCGTCAATTGCCACGGCCTGGCCGCCCAGGACCCTCGCCTGCCGTTCGGCGGTTGCGGCCAGTCCGGCATCGGCCGCGAACTCGGCGTCGAGGGGATCCGCGCCTTCACCCAGCCGCGGACTTTCGTCCGGCAACCCGCGCCCCGCTAGCGGGACCCCGCGCCCCGCTAGCGGCCTTGCGCCGGGCGGCGAAGAACTCGGACCAGGAGACCACCTCAGGGTGTAGCCTGAGCAACGCCCGCCGCTGCCGTTCGGTCATTCCCCCCCAAACACCGAACTCGACTTGGTTGTCGAGCGCGTCGGCGAGGCACTCGGCGATGACGGGACAGTCGCGGCACATCGCGGCCGCTTCCCTCTGCGCCGCTCCGCGGACGAAGAGTTTGTCGGGATCGGTGGACAGACACAGCCCCTGCAACACCCACGCGGTGCGGGCGTCGGCCACCGTGGTGATCTCGGGGGTGTTTGTATCCGTGTTGGACACTGTCGGACACTCCTGTGCGGATGGTGTCCCCCCTGGCAATGACTATTCCGGCGCGGTCCAGCCCTGTCAGTACGCCGACCAGTCGGTGCGCGGGATGAATCGCACGTCCCCCGATTGGGGGAAACGGCGCCAACCGCTATGGGACACTAAGCAGCGTGATCGACGCGGCGACCGAGAAAGTGCGCGTGGTCGTGGGCGAAGATCACCCATTGTTTCGCGACGGGCTCGTACGCGCGCTGACGTCGAGCGGTTCAGTGGACGTGGTCGCTGAAGCCGATAACGGCGTCACTGCCTTGGCACTGATTAAAACCCATCTCCCCCACGTCGCGCTGCTGGATTACCGAATGCCGGGAATGGATGGTGCCAAGGTCGCCGCCGCGGTACGGCGTGATGACCTGCCGACCAGGGTTTTGCTGCTGTCGGCACACGACGAGTCGGCGATCGTCTTCCACGCCCTGGCGGAGGGCGCGGCGGGATTCTTGCCCAAAGAATCGACGAAAACAGAGATCGTAAAGGGCGTGCTCGACTGCGCCAAGGGCCGAGATGTCGTGTCGCCGGCCCTGGCCGCCGGCCTAGCCAGGGAGATCCGCCGCCGCGGGGAAGAAGCCCAGACGCCGGTGCTCACCCCCCGCGAGAGCGAGGTGCTGAACTTCATCGCCCAGGGTTGCAGCATCCCCACGATCGCCGCGGAACTCTATCTGGCGCCGTCCACGGTCAAAACCCACGTGCAACGGTTGTACGAGAAACTCGGCGTCGGTGACCGCGCCGCGGCGGTCGCGGCGGCGATGCGGCGCGGGCTGATCGAATAACATGGGCCGCACGCTGGCTCGACTGGTCGACTTCGTTGCGGCCGAACCCGTCCGCTTGTCGGCGTTTCTGCGCTTGCCGCTGATCGGTTTGATCGTCTTGTTGGTCTCCGTGTGGGAGGTTGAGCACTGGTTGCCGTTGGCCTATGCGGCGATACTCGGCACCTATAGCGTCGCCGCGCTGGTGTGGGTCGTGGTGGTGCTGCGCGGCCCGGTGCCGGGATGGGCCGCCTGGGCCTCGACGGGTATCGACGTGCTCACCGTGCTGGCACTGTGTGTGGTGTCAGGCGGCGCCACCGTCGCGTTGCTGCCGGTCTTCTTCCTGCTGCCAATCTCGGTGGCGTTCCAGGACCGCCCGACGCTAGCGGCCACCGTTGGAATCTGCACCGCCGTCGGGTACCTCGGTGTGTGGATCGTCTACTCCAAGCGCGACGACACCGTTGAGCTGCCGACCGTGGTGTACACCCATTTCGGATTGCTGCTGTGGTTGGCGGCCGCGATGACCGCCCTGTGTTATTTCCTGACTCGCGCCGCGGCGCGCGTGGCGGCATTGCTCGAAATGCGCCGCAGCCTTGTCGCGGAGGCGATGCGCGCCGACGAGCGCCAGTCCCGAGCGCTGGCCGAGCAACTGCACGACGGACCGCTGCAGGATCTGTTAGCGGCGCGACTTGAACTCGACGAAGTCCGCGAACGGCATACCGATCCGGGGCTGGATGCCGCCTACCAGGCGGTACAGGACACGGCAACCCGGCTGCGCAGCACCGTCACCGCACTACATCCCCAGGTGCTCACCGAAGTGGGTCTCACCGCCGCGCTGGGTGAGCTGATTCGCGGCTACGAACACCGCGGGAACTTCGCCATCGAGGCCGATCTCGAAGACGTCGGCCGGCCACGGTCGCAGTCGCTCTTATACCGGGCGGCCCGCGAGTTGCTCGCTAACGTACACAAGCATGCGCGCGCGAGCACCGTAAAGATCTGCCTCGCCCGAGCAGGCGACGCCATCAAGCTGAGCGTCGTCGACGACGGAATCGGGTTCGATCCGGCCATCCTGGATCGATGCGTCGCCAAAGGGCACATCGGACTCGCGTCGCTGGCGGCCCGCATTGACGCAATGGGCGGGTCGATGAAGATCACCTCGACGATCGGCGGTGGTACGCGGGCATCGGTGACCACGCCCGCCGGCGCCGACTGAACAGCTCGTGGGGCACGAATAACTGCAGGACAGCGGACCTGAGTCATCTATACTCATTTTATGAGTAAGCGCCTGCAAGTCCTGCTTGACGCAGACGAGTGGGAAGAGTTGCAAAAGATTGCACGACGGCATCGCACAACCGTCTCAGAGTGGGTTCGCCGCACGCTACGCGAAGCGCGGGAGCGGGAACCGGGTGGCGATGTTGACGCTAAGTTGCGCGCCGTCCGCACCGCCGTCCGATATGAGTTTCCGGCCCCCGACATCGAGCAGATGCTCGAAGAGACCGAGCGCGGATACTTCGAGCCTCCCGAACCTGCACGGTGATATTCGTTGACACAAACATCCCGATGTACTTGGTGGGCGCCTCACTGCCGCACAAGCGGGACGCCCGGCGCCTGCTGGAATTTGCCCTCTCTGCCGGCGAGCGTCTTGTCACCGACGCCGAAGTATTGCAGGAAATCTGTCACCGCTACGTGGCGATCAACAGACGTGACGCAATCCAGCCCGCCTTCGACGCGATCCTGCGAGTAGTGGATGACGTGCTGCCGATCGGGCGAATCGACGTCGAACACGCGAAGGACAACCTGTCGCGCTATCCAGGTTTGTCGGCCAGAGATGCGCTGCACGTCGCCGTTATGGCTCGACACCACATTTCTCAACTCATGAGCTTCGACCGCGGATTCGACAGCTTGCCAGGAATAAACCGACTGGCCTGACTGTCGCATGTCCCAAAACCCATTGACACCGCTTGAAATCCGACGATAGTCGTCAGGTATGGCGCTGCTGCCGGACCCCGATCCCCGGCAGCGACAGCACGTCCTGATCTCTGTCGACGACCACGTCATCGAGCCGCCCGATATGTTCGTCGGCCGCGTTCCCGCCGCGTTGGCCGAACGCGCGCCGAAGATCGTCGAGACCGAGGACGGACGCCAGGTGTGGCGCTATGAGGGCCGGGAGTATCCGAATATTGGGCTCAACGCTGTGATCGGACGGCCGCACGAGGAATGGAGCATGGAAGCCGCCCGGTTCGACGAGATGCGCCGCGGCTGTTGGGATATCGATGCCCGGATCGCCGACATGGACCTGGCCGGCATCTGGGCCTCGCTGAACTTCCCGTCGCTGATCGCCGGTTTCGCGGGCACGGTGTTCTGGAAGAGCGACGACCTCGAGTTAGGGCTGGCCACATTGCGGGCCTGGAACGACTGGCATCTCGAGGTGTGGGCCGGCAGCTACCCGGAGCGAATCATCCCGTTGCAGCTGCCGTGGCTCGCCGACCCGCAGCTGGCGCCCGAGGAGATACGCCGCAATGCCGCGCGCGGCTTCAAGGCGGTCAGCTTCCCCGAGTTGCCCGCGCAATGCGGTATCGGCAGCCTGCACACCGGCGTGTGGGATCCGTTCTTCGCCGCCTGCGAGGAGACCCACACCATCGTGTGCCTGCACACCGGTTCGGCACAATGGGCGCCAATCCCCGCCCCGGACACGCCTTTCGAGACGATCACCACCCTCTTCCCGGTCAACGGCCTGGTCGCCTGCGCGGACATGCTGTGGTCGGGTATCCCGCTGCGTTTCCCCCGGCTGAACATCGCGCTGGCCGAGGGCGGGCTCGGCTGGGCGGCAATGCTCGCCGACCGCGCCGACTACGTCCTGGCCCACTCCGCGTGCGGGCGCGAGGGCGGGTCATGGAAGGGCGACCTACTGCCCAGTGAGGTACTCAAGCGCAACTTCTGGTTCTGCTCGATCGATGACCCGTCGGCGTTCGGTGCGCTGGACGCCATCGGGGCCGACCGCATCCTCGTCGAGAGCGACTACCCGCACGCCGACTCCACCTGGCCCGACACCCAACAGGTCGTGGCGCGCAATGTCGCCGGCCTGTCGGCAGACGACGCCGCCCGGATCACCCACCGCAACGCCGCACAGCTGTTTCGCCACCCGCTGCCGGACGAAGGGTGGCTGGCGGCCACAGTGTAGGGAGGCTCCCGTGCTCGACCTGTTGATCCGCGATGCCGAAATCGTCGACGGCACCGGCGCGCCCGCCCGCCACGGCGACGTCGGCGTCAGAGACGGACGCATTGTCGCGGTGGGTGACATCGATGACCTGGCCGCGAAAACCGTTGACGCCCAGGGGCAGACGCTGACCCCGGGCTTCGTCGACCTGCACACTCACTACGACGCGCAGTTGTTCTGGGATCCCACCGCCAGCCCGTCGGTGCAGCACGGAGTCACCACGGTCTTCGGCGGCAACTGCGGCTTCACGTTGGCACCCGCGACACCCGACCAACACGACTACCTCACCCGAATGCTGGCGCGGGTCGAAGGGATGCCGCTGGACGCGCTGCGGGCCGGACTCGACTGGGGATGGTCGTCTTTCGGTGACTGGCTGGGCCGCCTCGACGGCCGCATCGCCGTCAACGCGGGCTTCCTGGTTGGTCATTCGGCCCTTCGGCTGGCCGCGATGGGAGCCGACGCCGTCGGCAACGAGGCCACCCCGGAGCAGATCGAGCGGATGGTCGCGTTGCTGCACGACGCGCTGGACGCCGGCGCGCTCGGGCTGTCGACCTCCCAGTCGCCGACCCACAACGACGGCGCCGGCCAGCCGGTGCCGTCGCGCGGCGCATCGCGCGAGGAACTGGTTGCACTGGCGGGCGGCCTGCGCGAGCACCCGGGCACCACGCTCGAGGCGATCATCGCCGGGTGCCTGTCGGGCTTCACCGACGACGACATCTCGCTGCTCACCGACATGTCGGTTGCCGCCGACCGCCCGCTGAACTGGAATCTGCTGGGCGTGTCCGCGGCGAATCGCGATGGGCACCAACGGCAGCTACGCGCGTTCGACGCCTCCGCGCAACGCGGCGGGCGGGTGGTGGCGCTGACCTTGCCGCAACCCATGAAGATCCGGCTCTCGTTTTTGTCCGGCTTCGTCCTCGATGGGCTGCCCGGTTGGCGGGACACGATGCACCTGCCGGTGCCCGAGCGGCTGGCCGCACTCGCCGACCCCGAGGTGCGCCGGCGCCTCGCCGAGGGTGCCTCCTCGAAGGAGGCGGGCATGCTGCGTGGCCTGGCGCAATGGGACCGGTTGATCATCGCCGAGACATTCGCCGCCCAGAACGCCGACGCGACCGGCCGCAGCGTCGGCGAGGTCGCCGCCGCCCGGGGTAGCGAGTCGTTCGACACGCTGCTGGACATCGTGATCGCCGACGAGCTGCGCACCGGGCTCACTCCACGGCTGGCCGGCGATGATGCGGCCGACTGGCGGCTGCGCGCGCAGGTGTGGCGCCACCCCGGCGCGGTGATCGGGGGCTCGGACGCCGGTGCCCACCTCGACATGATGTGCGGCGCGATCTACACGACGTCGCTGCTCGGCAAGGGCGTCCGCGAGCACCAGGTGGTGACGCTGGAGGAGGCCGTCCGGTTGGTGACCGACGTGCCCGCCCGGTTCTACGGGTTGACCGAACGCGGCCGGATCGCGCCCGGCTGGCACGCCGATCTGGTGCTGTTCGACCCGGCGACCATCGGCCACGGGCCCGAGCGCACGCGCTACGACCTGCCCGCCGGCGCCCCGCGGTTGGTCGCCGACGCCCAGGGCATCACCTCGGTGCTGGTCGGCGGTGTCGAGGTATGCCGCGACGGCACCGCCACCGGTGCCCTGCCCGGCACCGTGTTGCGGTCCGGGCGCGACACCGAGACCGTGTCGGCGCATGGCTGACCCGGCGTACCCGATCACCGCCGAGTTCCAGCCAGCCGAATTGCAGGGCGGGCTGCTCATGCAGGTCGAGAACGTGCACGAGCGGCTGCGAGAGGCACGCGAGCGTCACCGGGTGATGCGGGGAAATCCCTTCGCCGAGGTCAGGTCCGGACAGGTCCGCGATCTCGGGGTGACGGTGCTCGGGTACGACGAGTGCCAGACGGTGCTCACGCACCCGGACACCTTCTCCTCGTCGATCTACGACCAGATCATGGGCCCGGTCATGGGCCGCACCCTGCTCGAACTCGAGGGAGCCGAGCATCGGGCCAGCCGGGCCCTGGTGTCGCCGTCGTTCCGGTCGGCGCTGCTTCAGCGGTGGCGCAGTGAGCTGGTGGAGGTGGTCGTCCATGAGCTCATCGACCGGTTCGCGCCGCGCGGACGGGCCGAGCTGGCCCGCGAGTTCACCTTCGCCTTCCCGGTACAGGTCATCGCTCGGATCATGGGCCTGCCGCGCCAGGACTACCTGCGGTTCCAGCGGCTGTCGATCGAGTTGCTCAACGTGGTCTACGACTGGGAGCGCGGGATCACCGCCTCCGCCTTGCTGAAGACCTACTTCACCGAGATCCTCGCCGAGCGGCGGCGTAATCCACAGGACGACTTAATCAGCATGCTGGCGGAGTCGGAGCTCGACGGCGCGCGGCTCACCGACGACGAGATCTTCGCGTTCCTGCTGCTCATCCTGCCCGCCGGCGTCGAGACGACCTACCGCGCCTCGGGCAACCTGCTGGTCGCGATGCTCACCCAGCCGGCACTGCTGGACGGGCTGCGGGCGGATCGCAGCATGTTCCCCGTTGCCTTCGAGGAGGCGTTGCGCTGGGAGCCGCCGATCACCACGGTGGTGCGGGTGGCGGTCGGCGACTGCGAGCTCGGCGGTGTCGCGATTCCGGCGGGAACGAACGTCAGCGTCAGCGTCGCGGCCGCCAACCGCGATCCGGCGCGTTACCCCGACCCGGACCGCTTCGATCCCACCCGCAAGCACATCGCGCACCTGACGTTCGGCGGCGGCCCACACCTGTGCCTGGGCATGCATTTGGCGCGCATGGAGGCGACGGTGGCCATCAACGCGCTGGTCGACCGGCTGCCGGATTTGCGGCTGGACCCGAGCGCACCGCCGCCGCGCGTCGTGGGGATGGCATTCCGCTCGCCGGCGGGCTTGCCGGTCGAGTTCACTGCGGCTCCCGCCTGAGCGCATGCCACGCCAGGTCGGCGATGGCCACACAGTAGTCGTCGTCGACGGCAGCGTCAGAGTAGAGGGCGCGAATGTTCAACGGCGCCATCACGATCTGCACGGCGGCCAGTGCGTTAACGCCCTCGCGCAGTTCGCCACGCTCCCGAGCCCGATCCACGACCGCGCGCACAACGGCGAAACGCGCCGCCCAGAACTTCATTCGGGTGTCTTCGTCGTGATAACAACGGCGGTCCATGGCCAACGCCCGCAGTAGGGTGCGGCCGACGTCGGTATTGATTCGATCAGCCACACTGCGAGCCAAAGCCTCCAGGTCTCCGCGCAACGAGCCGGTGTCCGTGGCCGAGCTCAAGCCTTCGATATCAGCGAGAGCCGCATCGACGATCAGCCGTTGGCGATCGCCCCAGTGGCCGTAGATCATCGCCGCATCGAAGTGGTGGCGCTCCGCCATCGCCTCGACGCTGAACCGCTCGACGCCCCAGCGAGCCAATTCATCGAGGACTGCCGTCATGACCCGCGCCCGAATATCCGCGGGAGCTGCCTCCACGGATTTATCGGTTGATTGAGACGGCGGCATCGATGTCTCCTTACCGCACTAAAGATAGCCGGTTTGGTTCACCAGCCGCACCGAAGTCGCCCCGTCGGAATAGAACTCGGCGATGCTCAACGACGCCAGATCAAGGTGCAGCCGGTACAGGATGCCCGGCCCGGCGTCCAAGGCGAGCCGCAGCAAAGTCTTGATCGGCGTGACGTGTGACACCACCAGGACCGTCGCGCCTTGGTATCGCTCGATGATCCGCTCGCGTGTGCGGCATACGCGCGCCATCACGTCGTCAAAGCTTTCACCGTCGGGCGGCTCGATACTGGTGTCGCGCAACCAACGACGATGCAGCTCGGGATCGCGTTCGGCGGCCTCGGTGAACGTCAAGCCCTCCCAGGCGCCGAAGTCGGTCTCGATCAGGTCGTCGTCGGCGGTCACGTCCAGGCCGAGCGCCTGGGCGGCCGTGGCCGCGGTGTCGTAGGCACGCTGCAGCGGCGACGAGATCACGGCGGCGATCCCACCGCGCTGCGCCAGATACCGCGCCGCCGCCTCAGCCTGCCGCCGCCCGAGTTCAGTAAGTGCCGGGTCGCCGCGCCCCGAATAGCGGCGTTGCACCGACAACTCGGTCTGACCGTGCCGCAACAACAGCAGCCTGGTCACCGTGCCGCGCGCACCGGTCCAGCCCGGCGGGGACTGCGATGCACCGGTTTTGACGGGCTCGGCAGCGGGTTTCTCGGGTTTCTCGACCTCACCATTCATTCCGGCCGCGGCGTCCATCGCCTCGTTGGCCAGTCGGTCGGCGTGCGTGTTGCGCTCCCGCGGCACCCACGCGTAGCTGATCCGCGCGAACTGCGCCGCCAGCGTCCGGGCCTGGGCGTGCAGCTGCGCCAGGTCGGGGTGCTTGACCTTCCACCGCCCGGACATCTGTTCCACCACGAGCTTGGAGTCCATGTACACCGCGGCCTCGGTGGCGCCCAGTTTCGCCGCATCGTCCAAACCGGCTATCAGGGCTCGGTATTCGGCGACGTTGTTGGTGGCATGACCGATGGCTTGCTTGGTCTCCGCCAGGACGGTGGAGCGGTCCGCATCCCACACCACCGCGCCGTATCCGGCCGGTCCGGGGTTGCCGCGGGAACCGCCGTCGGCTTCGATGACAACCTTCACTATTCGAAAGCCTTGACCCGCAACAGGATCGCGCCGCACTCCGGGCAGCGCACCACCTCGTCTTCGGCGGCCGCCGAGATGCGGGCCAACTCGCCGCGGCCGATCTCGATCCGGCAGGCACCGCACCGATGTCCCTGCAATTGCCCGGCGCCCGGCCCTCCCCCGGCACGCTGTCGTTCGTAGAGGGCAGAAAGGGCGGGGTCCAGTGTCGCGGTCAGCGCGTCGCGTTGCGACGAATGTTGCTGGCGGGTCTGCTCGATTTCGGCGACTACAGTGTCGAGAGCCTGCTGAGCAGCAGCGAGGTCGGCCTCCAGCGCCTCGATCGCGCCCAACTCGACGGCCAACTGAGCCTCCAGCTCCTCGCGGCGCTCCATCACCTCCAGCAGGGAATCCTCCAGACTGGTCTGACGGCGCATCAGCGTCTCCAGCTCGTGCTGCAGATCCGACAATTGCTTGGCATCCGTCGCACCCGACTTGAGGAACGACCGGTCCCTGTCCTCGCGCTGGCGCACCGCCTCGATCTCGGACTCGAAGCGCGACACCTGGGCATCCAAGTCCTCCACTGCAATTCGAACCGCAGCCACTCGGTCACTGGCGGCGCCGTGTTCGGCCTTGATCCGCTCATAGGCCTCCCGCTGCGGCAGATGTGTGGCCCGGTGCGCGATCCGCGACAGCTCGGCGTCCAACTTCGACAACTCCAGTAACGAGCGTTGCTGTGTCACTTCGGCTTTCATCACTGATTTCTCCCCATGGTCCAAGGGTCCGTGCGCAAGGTGCACACGCGCACCGGCAGCTCCGTACCGAAACGGGCCCGCAGCACGTCGGCGGCTTGTTCGCACCAAGGGAATTCGCTTGCCCAGTGCGCGACGTCGATCAGGGCCACATTCGAGGCCCGGCCATGCTCATCAGCGGGATGATGCCGCAGATCAGCGGTGACGTACGCCTGCACATCGGAGGCGGCGGCGATGCCCAGCAGCGAGTCCCCGGCGCCACCGCACACCGCCACCCTCGACACCGGCATGTCGGGGTCCCCCGCGGCGCGCACCCCCCACGACGTCTGCGGCAATGCGGCACCGACCCGGGATACGAAGGCGGACAGCGGTTCGGGTTGCGCCAGCGTGCCGATGCGGCCCAGCCCCGCCTCGCTGGGCGGCGGCACCATCGCGAAGATGTCGAATGCCGGTTCTTCGTATGGGTGGGCGGCGCGCATGGCCGCCAACACGGCGGCCCGTGCTCGCGCCGGCGCGACAACCTCGAACCGGTCTTCGGGCACCCGCTCGACGGTGCCGACGCTGCCGATCGCGGGCGACGCGCCCTCATGCGGCAGGAACTGTCCGATACCGGTGACGCGCCAGCTGCAGTGCGAATAGTCGCCGATGTGGCCGGCGCCGGCCTCAAACACCGCCGCCTGCACGGCTTCTGCACTCTCGCGAGGCACGTAGACGACCCACTTGTCCAGATTCCCCGCGCCCGATAGCGGCTCGAGCACGGCTTCGACGGTGAGGCCAAGCGCGTGGGCCAGCGCATCCGACACGCCCGGTGAGGCGGAGTCGGCGTTGGTGTGTGCGGTGAACAGTGAACGCCCGGTCCGGATCAAGCGGTGCACCAACGCACCCTTCGGTGTGCTGGCCGCGACGGTGTCGACCCCGCGCAGTAGCAACGGATGGTGTGCCAGCAGCAGGCCGTTGTCGGGAACTTCGTCGACGACGGCAGCCGTGGCGTCGACCGCGACGGTCACCGAGTCCAGCACATCCTCGGGGTCACCGCATACCAGGCCGACGGAATCCCACGACTGGGCAAGCCGCGGCGGATAGGCCTCATCCAGCACCTCGATGACGTCGGTCAGCCGCACACTCACCCGCGCTTCCCCCTGTTCTCGGCGATCGCTTCCGCCAGCAGCGGCCACTCCGGGCGCACCGCGGCCCGCAGATACCGCTCGTCCAGGCCGACGAACGTGTCACAGCGACGAACGGCGATCCCCTTGTTCTGCAGGTTCTTTCGTATCAGGTCGGCCCCGGGCATGCTGAACAACACGAACGGCGCCCAGCCGTCGACCACGCTGGCGCCCACTGTTTGCAGACCGGCCGCCATCTGCGCTCGCAAGGCCACCAGCCGAGCCGCGTCGGCGGCCGCCTCGACAACGGCTTGCGGTGCGCAGCAGGCCGCGATGGCCGTCAGTTGCAACGTACCCAGCGGCCAGTGCGCACGCCGAGTGGTCAACCGCGCCAGCAAATCTGGCGAACCGAGGGCGTAGCCCACCCGCAGTCCGGCCAACGACCAGGTCTTGGTGAGGCTGCGCAACACCAGCACATCGGGCAGCGACGCACCGGCCAGTGACTCGGGCTCACCGGGAACCGAATCGGCGAACGCCTCGTCGATCACCAGAATCCGTCCGGGCCGGCGCAACGCGAGCAGCTGCCCGCGGGTGTGGAGCACCGCGGTGGGGTTGGTCGGATTTCCGACGATGACAAGGTCGGCGTTTTCGGGCACGTGCGCACCTTCCAGGCCGAACGGCGGCTCGAGCACAACGTGGTGCACCGGCACACCGGCCGCGGTCAGCACGGCGGCGGGTTCGGTGAACGAGGGCGCGATGACCGCCGCGAGCTCCGGACGCAGGTTGGGTAACAACGCGAACCCCTCGGCCGCCCCGGCCAGCGCCAGCACCTCGTGGCGGGCCCGGGCGTGCCGTTCGGCGACCGCGTCTTGCGCCCGGTGCACGTCGTCGATGCTCGGGTAGGACGCCAGATCCGGCAGCCGCGCGGTCAGCCGCTGCACCAGCCAGTCCGGCGGTTGCCTGTGCCGGATGTTGACCGCGAAGTCCAGCACGCCGGGCGTCACGGCCTGATCACCGTGGTAGCGCGCCGCAGCAAGCGGGCTAGCGTCCAGACTCGCCATCCGTGAAACACTAGTGCGCCGCCGCGTGGCCCCGGTATCGGGAGCATGCCGCCGTATCACCGACAATAGGAGCGTGACAGACACGATGTCGGCCGGGGCCGATTGCTCGGCACCGCAGCTGGTGATCTTCGACCTCGACGGCACCCTCACCGACTCCGCCGAGGGGATCGTTGCCAGCTTCCTGCACGCGCTCAGCCACATCGGTGCCCCGGTACCCGAGGGTGACCTGGCCGCTCGGATCGTCGGGCCGCCGATGGACGACACCTTTCGCGCGATGCAGCTCGGCGAGGGCGTGAACGCGGCGATCGCGGCCTTCCGGGCCGAGTACGGCGCCCGGGGCTGGGCGATGAACACCCTGTTCGACGGGATCGCTCCGCTGCTGGCCGATCTACGTGCCGCCGGCGTCCGGCTGGCCGTGGCCACCTCCAAATTGGAACCGACCGCGCAGCGCATCCTCGCCCATTTCGGGCTCGAGCAGCATTTCGAGGTCATCGCCGGCGCAAGCCCGGATGGCGCGCGCAAAACCAAGGTCGAGGTGCTGGCGCACGCGCTGGACCAGCTACAGCCGCTGCCCGAGCGGGTGCTGATGGTCGGCGACCGCAGCCACGACGTCGACGGTGCGGCCGCGCACGGCATCGACACCGTGGTGGTCGGCTGGGGCTACGGGCAGGCGGACTTCCCTGACGGGTTCACCGCCACCAGCGTCACGCATGCCGCGACCGTCGATGAGCTGCGGAGGGCGTTAGGTGTCTAAGGGTGTCTGATCCGCTGCACGTGACGTTCGTCTGTACCGGCAATATCTGCCGTTCGCCGATGGCCGAGAAGATGTTCGCCGACCAGCTCCGGCGGCGCGGCCTCGCCGACGCGGTGCGGGTGACCAGCGCGGGCACCGGCGACTGGCACGTGGGCAGCGGCGCCGACGTGCGGGCGGCCCGGGTGCTGCATGCTCACGGCTATCCCACCGACCACCGCGCCGAACAGGTCAACGACCATCACCTGGCGGCCGATCTGCTGGTGGCGCTGGGCCGCAACCATGCTCGACTGTTGCGCCAGCTCGGGGTCGAGGACGACCGGATCCGGATGTTGCGATCATTCGACCCACGGTCGAACGCGTACGCCCTCGACGTCGAGGATCCCTACTACGGCGACCACGATGACTTCGAGGATGTTTTAGCCGTCATCGAGGCCGCGCTGCCCGGCCTGCACGACTGGGTCGACGAGCAACTCGCGCAGAACGGACGGGGTTGATGCCTAGATTCCTGCCACGCCTGTTGTTCCTTTTGCGGCCCGGCTGGATAGCGTTGGCCTTGGTGGTGATCGCGTTCACCTACTTGTGCTTCATGGTGCTCGCGCCGTGGCAACTGGGAAAGAACACCCGGACATCGCGGGAAAACCACCAAATCGAGTATTCCCTCAATATCGAGCCAGTGTCGTTGAAAACTCTGCTGCCACAGCAGGATTCGTCTGCGCCGAGTGCGCAGTGGCGCCGGGTGACGGCAACCGGACATTACCTGGCCGACGTGCAGGTGCTGGCCCGGCTGCGGGTGGTCGAGGGCGAGCAGGCGTTCGAGGTCCTGGCGCCCTTCGTCGTCGACGACGGACCGACCGTACTCGTCGACCGGGGCTACGTGCGGCCCGAGCCCGGCGCTCATGTGCCGGCGATCCCTCGCCCGCCGAATGCGACGGTCACCATCACAGCGCGGCTGCGCGACTCCGAGCCGACCGCGCAAGGCAAGGATCCGTTCACCAGAGACGGTGTCCAGCAGGTGAATTCGATCAATACCGAACAGGTTTCAGCGTTGACCAAAGTTCCGCTGGCCGGGTCCTACCTGCAGTTGGTCGAAAACCAGCCCGGCGGTCTCGGCCTGATCGGCATCCCGCATCTGGACGCCGGGCCGTTTCTGTCCTACGGCATCCAGTGGATTACCTTCGGCGTCCTGGCCCCGATCGGATTGGGCTATTTCGTCTACTCCGAGATCCGGGTACGCCGCCAGGAGAAGCGGGCGGCGCCGCCCGGCCCGGAAGCTTCGATGAGCGTCGAGGAAAAGCTCGCCGACCGCTACGGCCGCCGGCGGTAGCCAACTTCCTCGCATTGGTCATGTCACAAGAGTCTCTGAGCCGGCGCACACACAATGTGTCCACCTCCGCGCGGCAACCCATCCTGTCGCTCACTGGTGGACAAAAAGCAACATCCTTACCGGCAGAGGCCTATCTGGCAAATGTGGCGGACGTGACAACATGACGCAATCAGCACGGCGGCGGCCGCCTGCACCACCCGCGATAACTCCACCGCGCGGCGCAGATCGCCCACCGTGGGCTGCCCGCCGTCACCGAGGGTGGGCCGGATCTGCAGTTCGTGGTGGTAGTGGGTAGGCCCGCCGAGTCGCACGCCGAGCGCTCCGGCGAAGGCCGCCTCGACCACCCCGGCGTTGGGGCTGGGATGCCGTGCGGCGTCGCGGCGCCAGGCCCGCACCGCCTCCGACGGCGATCCCCCCACCACCCCCGCACACAGCACCACCAGCGCAGCCGTCACCCGTGCGGCGACGAAGTTGGCCGCATCATCCAATCGTGCTGCGGTCCAGCCGAATCGGAGATACCGCGGCGAGCGGTGGCCGATCATCGCATCCAAAGTGTTGATGCCGCGGTAGCCAAGCACCGCAGGCACACCGCCGGCCGCCGCCCACAGCAGCGGCGCGACTTGAGCGTCGGAGGTATTCTCCGCGACCGATTCCAGCGCCGCGCGCGTCAGCCCCGCACCGTCCAGCCGGGCAGGATCGCGCCCGCACAGGGAGGGCAACAGCCGTCGGGCAGCCTCGACGTCGCCGCGCTCCAGCAGCTCGGCCATCGAAACGCCGGTACGCGCCAATGAGGTTCCGCCCAGCGATATCCAGGTGCCGGCGGCGGTGGCCACGATCGACCAGAACCCGCGTCCGGCAGCCCGCTGCAGGGCCGTACCCAGCACGCCCAGCGCACCGACCAGCAGGCCGACGTGCGCCACGCCGGCGATCCTGCTGTCGCGGTAGGTGAACCGCTCCAACCTCGCCGCCGCTTGGCCGAACACCGCGACGGGATGCCCGCGTTTCGGGTCGCCGAGCACCAGGTCTGCCAGGTAGCCGGCCAGCACGCCGACGATCCGGGTCTGCCGCGTCGACGCAAACACCTCGGCAGCGTCTCACAACGTGGTCTACTCGATCCCATGGGGCACGATCCGCGATGAAGCGGCCCGCAGCTCGGGTCGCCGACCTGTTGAACCCGGCCGCGACGTTGTTGCCGGCCGCGAACGTGATCATGCAGCTGTCGTTGCCCGGCGTCGGCTACGGCGTACTGGAAAGTCCGGTGGACAGCGGCAATGTCTACAAGCATCCGTTCAAGCGCGCCCGCACCACCGGCACCTACCTGGCGGTCGCGACCATCGGGACCGAAACCGACCGCCTTCTGATCCGCGCCGCGGTGGACGGCGCACACCGGCAGGTTCGATCGACATCGTCGAGCCCGGTGTCCTACAACGCCTTCGATCCCAAGCTGCAGCTGTGGGTGGCGGCGTGCCTATACCGCTACTTCGTCGACCAACGCGAGTTCCTGCACGGCCCGCTCGACGCCGATGACCCGGCCGCAGCCGACGCCGTCTATCACGACGCCAAGCGATTGGGAACCACGCTGCAGGTACCCGAGTGCATGTGGCCGCCCGACCGGGTGGCGTTCGACGAATACTGGAAGCGCTCGCTCGACGAGCTGCGCATCGATCCGCCAGTGCGAGAGCATCTGCGCGGGGTGGCGTCGTTGGTCTTCCTGCCGTGGCCGTTGCGAGCGGTGGCGGGACCGTTCAACCTGTTCGCGACGACGGGGTTTTTGGCCCCGGAATTCCGGGCGTTGATGCAGCTGGACTGGTCAGAGGGCCAGCAGCGCCGCTTCGAGTGGCTGCTGGCCGCCCTGCGGCTCGCCGACCGGCTGATCCCGCACCGGGCCTGGATTCTGGGCTATCAGCTGTACTTGTGGGACATGCGGTCTCGCGCGCGACGGGGCAAGCGGATCGTCTAGTTGACGTCCTCCATCGACTTAAGCCGGTGGATTCCAACACTTCCCCATCGCGCCTAGGCAACAGGAGAACAGCGTTGAGGTTCACGGTTCACAGACCGGCTAACGCCGAGGTCTCCCCGTGCTGTCACCGCCCGTCCGGCGGCGATGTTGCGTGCGGCGTTCACGTCAGCATTGCACGGCGTTGCACCGCAGGCGACGCACTGAAAAACCGCTTGGCTCTTACGGTTTTCCGGCGCGATATGCCCGCAGCTAGAGCATCGTTGCGATGTATATGCTGCCGGGACGAATTCCAGTCGCCCACCGGCGCTGCGCTGGCCGTCGACGGTGGCTACTCGGCCAGCGGCCCGCTGCTCGCCCGTTCTTCTCGGCGCCGAGTCGTTGACTAGGGCCTCACCGGACGGTGGCGAAAAACGCGCGCACGTCGTCGACGAACAACTCCGGTTGCTCGAACGCGGCGAAGTGGCCTCCGCGCGGCATGTCTGTCCAGTGAGTGATGTTGTAGACCGGCTCGCACCACGTCCGCGGCGCGCCCAAAACCTCGCCGGGGAAAGCGGCGATGCCGGTGGGCAATTGGACACGGTCCATCTGCCCCCAGACCCGGAAGCTCTGCCAATACAGGCGGGCCGAGGAGGCCCCGGTAGCGGTCACCCAGTACACCATCACGTTGTCGAGCAGCTCGTCGCGGCTGAGCACGTTCTCCGGATGACCGTCGCAGTCCATCCATGCCCAGAACTTCTCGACGATCCATGCCAGCTGCCCCGAAGGCGAGTCGACCAGCCCGTAGCCCAGCGTCTGCGGCCGGGTGGACTGCTGCTTGGAATAGCCGGTGCCCCACTTGCGGTGATCGGCCAGCGCGGCCAGTGCCCGCCGCTCCTCCTCGGTCGGGTTGGCCATCGCTTCGGGTGTGGGCCTGCCGATCGGCATGTTCAAGTGGATGGCCGCGCAGTGGCCTTGATTGCGGCCGATCTGGGTGGTCACGGCCGCGCCCCAGTCGCCGCCCTGGGCACCGTAACGCTGGTAGCCAAGGCGCAGCATGAGCGTCTCCCAGGCCTCGGCGATTTTCTCCACGCCCCACCCGGTGCGGCTGGGCTTGCCCGAGAAGCCGTACCCGGGCAGCGACGGGCAGACGACGTGGAAGGCGTCCTCGGCGCGTCCCGACGGAGGATTCGTCAGCGGCTCAATCACCTTGTGAAACTCCACAATTGAGCCCGGCCAGCCATGGGTGATGACCAACGGGAAGGCATCCTCCTGCGGAGACCGCTGGTGGATGAAATGAATGTCCAGCCCGTCGATTTCGGTGGTGAACTGGTCGAACCGATTGAGCGCGGCTTCACGCGACCGCCAGTCGTAGTCGTTGGCCCAATAGGCGGCCAGCTCGCGCGTGTAGTTCAGCGGGATACCCTGGCTCCAGTCGTTCACACATTCGGCCTCCGGCCATCGGGTGCGCGCCAACCGCGATCGCAAGTCATCGAGAACATCATCAGCAACGTCGATCCGAAACGGCTTCACCCGTTCATAGTGCCGCCGGGGTGCACTCAGCGACGC
Organism: Mycobacterium sp.; assembly: GCF_052144515.1. GTDB lineage: Bacteria > Actinomycetota > Actinomycetes > Mycobacteriales > Mycobacteriaceae > Mycobacterium. Next base: position 42,471 of record NZ_JBKQQD010000550.1, read on the forward strand.
GCTGGCCCCTAGAACCGGATTGCGTCATTCGCGAAGATGCTCGGTCGGCGCAGATAAATGCCGGTCACCAGTCGTCCGCGTCGTTGCGGCCGGCCTCGCGGCTGGCCCGCTTGAGATCTCTCGTCTCCGAGATCAAGTTCACCTCGGTGCAGGCTTGAGTGGTGTTATCAGACCTCGTCGAGGCGGGGATAGAGAACTTCCTGGGTGAGCAATAGCAGCGCGGCGGCGATCGGAATGGCTACCAGCGCACCGACAATCCCGAGCAGAGCGCCGCCGATGAGGACCGCGACAACGGTGATCATGGCGGGCACCTTCACCGCACCGCCGATGATTCTCGGCACCAGCAGGTAGTCCTCCAGGAGGCGAAAGACGACAAAGAACACGATCGTCGCGATGCAGATCGGAAGCGAGACCGTCAGTGAGACAGCGGCGACGACGACACCAGCAATAGTCGATCCAACGACAGGCACCAGATCGAGCAGAGCGACGAAAATACCTAGTAACAGCGGGTACGGGACATCGAACGCCATCAGCCAGAGGAAGGTGGCGGCCGCGGCGATCACCGAGATCAACACATTGCCCAGCACGTAGGCGCCGACTTTGGCAAACACTTCGTCTCCGATGAGGATGGCGCGAGGCCGACGAGTGTGGGGCACCAGCCGGTACAGGTTGGTGCGGATGCGGGGCATGTCGACCAAGAAGTACACGGTCAACACAACGACGATCAAGGAGTCGGCTACCGCGCCGAAGACCGCGCTTCCCGCGCTGACCACATCGTTGACTACCGACCCTCCCGAGCCGTTGATCGTGTCGGTGATCCGCTGTTGCAGATGGAGGCGATCGTTGAGCCGACCGATAGCCGAGGAGTGGTCCTGGGCCTGTTGAATGTAGTGCGGTGCCTGCTTGACGAGCTCACTGGCTTGCTGCACCAACGGAGGGATGGCTGCGGCGAGGAAGGCCCCCATCATTGCGAGGAAGATGACGAAGACAAGCGTGGTGGCTGCCCACCGCGGTAGTTTGCGGTTGACGAACCACGAAATTGCGGGTTCGAGCCCAAGCGCGAGGAAGAACGCGACACCGATCAGCACCAGCACCGATGACAGCGAGCCGAGTATCCGGACAGCGCCGTAAGTCACCGCCACTCCGGCAGATGCGGTCAACCCGATGTAAAACGGGGATCGACGGTTGAATCGACGGCCGGGCGACCCAAGGGGTTGCTCGTCAGAACTCATCTTCGCCGCGAGTATCTCCGCTTCGGCCACCGAACCTTCCTCATCAGAGTGGGGTTGGCCGACCAGATCGTGATGCCCCTCGGCAGCTCTGTCTTCCTTGATCGCACGCTTCTCGTCTTCAGCCATCTCGCACTTCCTGAGGTTCGGTGGCGGTGAAGCCGGTGACCGCATCCGTCGAGATAATCGTCAGTCGAGCCACGTTAAGGGACAGCGGATTCCAGGCCACGTCTTTCGACGGACGCTGCTTCGCAACCTGTCCATCCGCCGATGCGAGCGGTCTTCACGCCTTGAGCCCTGCCAAACTCAAGCGAGATCGGCAGCGGGGCAGGTACTTTCGTCGGCGGCTAAGCGCGGCGGACCATCCGCAGCAGTCCGAGCAGAATGACAGCTCCCAGAACCGCAGTGAAGAGGGTAAACCACCAACCCCCGCTCGCGGTATCCACGACAAAGCTGAGTAGGAATCCGCCAATCAGCGCGCCGGCAACTCCGATCACGATGTCTAGGACCAAGCCTTCTTTGGTTTTCATGATCATGCCAGCGATCCAGCCTGCCAGCGCGCCGATGATTATGTAGCCGACCCAGCCGACACTGGTTAGCGTGGTAGATCGCGCAAGAATTTCGGTAGCTTCCACGACGTACATCAACTTCTCCTCTCGGCCCCCCGAGATACTCGGCGTGCTCGCCGAACCGTGGGAGAGTAACCGTTCTGGCCACACTTAACCGTGCCAGTCCCTCGCCTTTTCAGGCCACGCCGTCCTCTCGCCAGATCACATCACAGGCCCGGGAAACCCAACCTCAAAGAACACCACAACTGATTTCTCCCTGAAGGACGGCACAGTGCTGGTCATCGCGCGTGCCGCAGTCAGCGATCACGACGGCGCCATCGACGCCGGCCGCCAGCACTGTTCACCAATCTTTATGTCGCCGAATGGAGTTAGATCGTGAGTCCGACGGTTGCGGACGCCGAGCCATCAAGAATCCGCGTTGGGCCGTTTCCTGGTGTCGCCCGGAGTTTGATGGCGGCAGCAGCGGGTAACCAAGACCCCGGTGCGCATGATGCGTGACCGGCTAATACACAAACCGTAGAGAAGGATAGTCACGTGGGAGAGCACAACAGCGGACCGGCAGAAGCCGTCAAGGGCACCGTCGAGGGCGTTAAGGGCAAGGCCAAGGAAGTTGTGGGTGCCGTCACGGGCCGCGACGACCTCCAGCGCGAAGGGCAAGCGCAGCAGGACAAGGCTGATTCGCAGCGCGAGGCCGCGAAGAAAGAAGCCGAAGCCGAGAGCGCCCGCGCCGCAGCCAAGACCAACGAGGCCCGCGAGAAGTCTGAGCAGAACTAGACATTCACTGAAAAGGCCCAGTCCCTGCACCAGGGACTGGGCCTTCGTCTATCTGGGCTCTAATCTGTGCGCTACCTCAACGGAACTTCATAAAGTGCGCCGCGTCGACGCAGCACTACGAACTGTCCTGGGTCTCTAACCGCCATCGATATCTAGATCCTTCAGAAAACCCTTGGGACGCAAGGGACCCACCGAATTTGGTCCCCTGATGAAACGGCGCCCCTTCCCGAAGGCGTTGGGGAAACCGCACCCGAACGCGTGGGAATGCCCGCTGCACGGTTCACGGTTCGCACCGGATGGCACGTTGTTAGAAGGACCGGCCACCCGCGATCTAACCGCCTCGTCCTGACGTTGAGCAGGAACGCTCAACCGCTCAATTCGTTGCTTCGGTGTTCGGGCTCCGTGCGATGAGCCTTTGGTGTGGACGGGTCGCTTGATTCTGTCTCGGCGCGATGCGGCGGTGTGCCGAAGGTGACGTCGACCTTTTCAAATCCTTTGGTCCGCTCGGCCTCGGCTTTGGCCGCGTAGGTGCTGCGGTCACCGTCGGTCAGGTCCACGTTGTCGGTGAACGGGGTAAGGAGCGCCCGCGGGTACAACCGCTCGACGCGCACCACGTCGATCTCCGCGCACAACACCACCAGGGTCGCCGCGATGTACAAGAACGCCAACATCCCTAACACCAGTGCGAACACCGCATTGGTGGCGCTCGCGCTTTTTACCACATGCCCGATGTAGACCGCACCGAAGGACTGCAACACCTGCCAACCCACCGCGGCGGCCACTGCACCCAGAGCTACTTGCCGCACGGTCAAGTTCCGTGCAGTGCTGATCCGGAACGCCAAAATGAACACCCCGGCGTTTACCGCGACCGATGCCACCAGCGCGACGACTTTGACACCCAAGCCAAACGCACCCGCACCCCCACCCAGCGCCGACAGCACCGTAGTGCCCAGCAATGCCAAGCCACCGGTAGCCAGCAACAATAAGCTGCGGCCCCGGGCTCGAATGGGATCCGGCCGCTCATTGCGCGACACCGTCCAGGCGGTGTTCATCGCATTCTGCAACGCTTGCGCACCGCCGAGCCCGCCGTAGAGCGCGCCCAAAACCCCCACCAGGATCCCGACCAGGCCACCGCTGAGCTGTTTAGGCCTATCCAGCTGCGGCCCGATGACCGGGAACTCGCTTAACGCCGAATGCTCCACGTGCGCGCGCAAATCAGGGTGACCCGCCAGCACCCAGCCCAGCACAGTGGATAGCAACAACAGCAACGGAAACAGCGATACGAACGCGTAATAAGCGATCAACGCCGCCAGATAGTTGCCCTGATCGTCGCCGTACTTGTAAATCACCGCCAGCGGAAACCCCAACGCTGGGTAGCGTTGCTGCAGCGAATCGAGACGATCAGTCAACCCCACCGCGTTGTCCTAGCCAATTGTGTTATGCCAGAGGCCTTTTCGGCCGCTCGCTGCTCGACGCAGCAGCAAGGTTCGCCGCATTGATGCGCTACCGTCGTCCCACCCGATTGGTGATGCGACGCCCGGTGACGCCGAGGTAGATGCCGATGAGGATGCACGCGAAGACGATGCCAACCAGGAAGGGAATGATCTTGAATCCGCCATTCTGGTTGGAGTATCCCAGTTTGTACGACACCCAGGTTCCAAGGAAGGCGCCGATCGCACCCAGTATCACGGTCATCACGACGCCGATGTTCTGCTTGCCGGGCATGATGAGCCTGGCCAGTCCACCCACGACGAGTCCGACAGCGATGGCGCCAATAATTGTCCCGATCATTTGAACTCCTCAGGTGGTTGCTTGATGTGGAGATACCCGTTTCTTGACTCATTGACCCTGCTAATTCGCACTGAAGAGACACAGCGCGGCGCGCGTCGGCGGATGCTGCCGAACGGTGCCCACCTAGCTGGCCGACCACACAGTCCTCGATGTCGGTGAGGTAGCGAGGTGTACTCCGATGTGGTGCAGTGCTCGGCCGACCGCAACTAGACCACGGTGGCGGCGAGCTTCGAGTTGACCAGCATCAGCGGCGCGTGCGGGTCGTGCGGTTGCGGAATGGCCGCGAGAGCGAAATCGGCAACCACGCCGGGGCGAAAGACGAGGCAGTGCGTGGAACCGCCGAACTGGAAGTACCCGAGTTCCTCGCCCTTGGCGACGTGATAACCCGATGTGATGCTCGGGCCGATGATGCAGGACGACACCTCCGACATACCGACCGGCACGAAGGCCACCAGGCCGATGACGGGGTTGTCGGCCTCGATGACGATGATCGCGCGCGCCGCCGTATGCGCCATGTAGGACTGCGAGTTCGTCGGGTCGACCGCGTCGCTGCCTTCGGAGTCAGCTTCGGAGTAGTAGGTGCCTTCCTGGATGAAAGCCCGCACGATCGTCCCGGCGACCGGGCTGTGCCACCGGTGGTAATTGGTCGCGCTCAGAAAGGCCTGATAGACGGTTCCGCCGACAAACTGATCAACCGACTCGTCCTGGGCGAGCAAGTCCTGCAACGAATAGGGCTGACTCTTGATCCAGAACCGGTCCTGGCGCGCGACGTCAGTGGCGATGCCGTACGGGGTCGACTCGCAGGCGTAGACGATCACCCTGTCGTCGTCGGGTGCGGCGACCGGGCGTTGGCCGTCCTTGAAGCGTCGGGTGAAAAAGTCGTTCCAGGAGGTGAAACCCCAGTGCTCGTCGGCGGGGTCGTGCTCGAATTGCTCGATACCGACGGCCCGTTGGGCCGCAGCACATTTCCAGCCCGACGGCGAATCGTTAAGTACGTAAAGCGAATCAGAGCTGTCGAGAAAGTCGCACCAGGCGGTCAGGATCTTTTTCAGCATCGCGTTGATCCGGGGGTCGCGGAATGCGGCGAACCCGGCCGGCGTGCCCATCGTCCAGTCCAGGATCGCTCCGAGCGGCGTGGCCACCATGTTCTCGCCGAACTCCGGTGCCATCGTGAGCACCTCATTGATCAAGCGCAGCAGCTGCGGCACGTTTTCCAGGTGCCGCTTGCGGTAGTGCTTGGTGGTGGGCACCTGGGAAATCATCTGGTCCAGGTACATCCGCACTACCGGATCGGTGTCGATTAACTCCTGAAACTCGACGAGCACCGGATGAAGCACGACATGCTCGCCCCGGGCCTGCACCCGCTCCCGGTGCCCGTTGAGCCAGGATTCCAAATCGTCTTGATCGTCGGGCAACCAGCCGGCCCGGCGGCGGACATCCACGGGGTCTCGGGTCACGATCATGCTGGTTCCGTCCGTTCGGAGAACGTATTGCAGCTCGGCGGCGCCGATGAGGTAGGGGTACCCGCAACGCGAAAAAGGACGCTAGTGCCTAAGCAGGTTGCTTCTGACGTCACGGGGGTTTGGCCCTCAGGCTTTCGGTCGCATGTGCGTGGCGAACTTGCCCTTTCGCTGCCAGGGCGCATGGGCGGGTGCACACTTGTGGCATGGACGTATGTGAGCTCACCGCCGTCGCGCTGATCCCAGCGCCCCTGCCCCCGCCGATGCGCCGACGCCAGGCCCACGCATTGACGCCACCGCGGCCGGCGTGACCGTGCACGCCGGCGGCCCTGAGCCCCAGCCTCGCCGCCCGCTGAACGGCCTCTCGGACGTACGCGCGTTCTTTCACACCAACGCCGTGCCGCTGTACTTCATCTCGCCGACCCCGTTCAATCTGCTAGGCATCGACCGCTGGGTACGGAACTTCT
>NZ_JBKQQD010000551.1:0-4498 GCF_052144515.1 Mycobacterium sp.
ACCTCAGAGCTCAGTTTGCGGCTGCTTGGGGGCGATCCGTTCGGTGGCTGAGGGTGTGTCTGGGTGACTCGCCGAATAGCGCCCGATATTGGGCAGCGAAGCGACTGAGGTGCCAGAAGCCCCAATCGGTCGCGGCACGGCTAACGGCATCGCGTAGGCGGGGTCCTTCGACGAGTTCGCGCCGTACCGCGTTGAGCGCGGCGACACGCAGGTAGGCGGTGGGTGACATCTGGTAGCACTCGTAGAAGGCGGAGCGGACTCGCCGCTCTGACACGCCTGACGCTTCGCAGAGGTCGGCGAGTGTCACGTTCTGGTACCGCCATTTCCTCGCGTAGTCCTCGCAGGTACGAGCGATCTTTGCGCTCGTGAGGCGAGCAGATTGACACGGCGGGCTGCGACTCGAATCGCCAGCGAGCGAGCGCGCTGCGATCTCGAGGAAGGCCCGTTCAATCACGTAGGCTTCGTGCTCTGTCAGCGCTGCGTCTTTGTGGTGGTCGATGGAACACGAGAGGAGATCGAAGGCTCTGCTCAGGCGGCCCCGATCAACGACTGGAGCGACACGGAACTCGCCGTCACCGGGAAGGTGCGACTTGATACCAAGTGCGGTCGCTGTCCGTTCGAGTGCGCTCCGGGCGATAGATAGTATGCAGCACTTAAGGGGCGCTCCACTCGCGCCCGCCACCTGGGCCGAACCTCCGAAGGCGAGGAGATTCCCCGGTATTAGCGGTTCGCCATTGAGCTGCCCGGTGCCAGTTCGATTCACCGGCGCCACCAACCAGACGCGATCAGCAACCGTCTCGCCGCGAAGTGCGAGCGGGACGGAGCAGTAGACGGCATCAGCCACGAGGGGGCCCAGATGGGCGCGTATGAGCTCGGCGTGGATTGCGCCCGGTCGCACCAGAATCGGAAGGATCCCGCCGGTTCGGCTGGCATCGAGGAACTCGTCAGTCGAAGTGATCACCCGCCGGCTGACGGTACCCCGCATCCCGCTACCCGCAGAACCGGCATGCTCCCGATCGCGGTCTGAGGCGCGCATGGCCTGATCGCCCGTCATCTTCGGCCCCCTCTCATGAGCTGCCTCGTCTGCTCGTTGCCACGGCTAGCCCTGCGACCGGAAGCGCTTGGTCCACTGAGGACCGACAGCGCCCATACCGCTTCCCAGTCGGCGAGCCGACGCCGGCCAAGTACCCACCGCCCGGCACAACAGCATGATCCCGAGCGCCACGGTGGCAGTGACCGCAGCGGTGGTCTCGTGGGAGTACTTTTGCCGGGTGGTTTCTCGCCGCGGCGAAGCTGTCTACCTGCTCCCAGGGCTTGCTGACCGTGTCGCCGTGCGGCGGTTAGCCGGGCCGCTGTCCTAATCGTGGCGGCGTTGAACTCGATGATTTGCGAATCTGCGCAGGCAGCGTGCGCGACCTTGACAACACCGAAAACTCGGTGAGCAAAGACGGCTATCGAGGTGGGCTCGGTAATCCGGCCTTCCCTGCCGCACTGCCAGCATTCGTGCTGTGCGGAAGCATCCTCTTGCAGCTGCCCGAGATTTTCCACTCCGATCAGTGCTCGCACCTCGCCGCCCGCCCGGATTTCATGCATGGCCTTCGCGCTGTGGAGTTAGGCGGTGCGGTTGGCACGGCTGCCGTAGGCGCACAGCCCGTACATCGCGACCACGTCTGCCGCGATGATGGTCAGCGACCAGATCAGGTTGAAGCAGCCGATGATCACCAGCATGACCGACACGAAACACGACCGGGCCATAGCCGTGACCTTCCGCCTGGCGCCCGCCCGTGCCCCGGGCTGGCTGGGTTGTTGCCGACGTCATCGTTCCCCCTGTGTCGCCGGAGCCGCCGGGACCTTAATCCAGTGCCGTCCTACTCTCCACACGATCCCCACGTTGCCCCGCGAGGGCATCGGCCCATCTGGATGAAAACAACTCGGCGGGACTGCGGTATCCCAGGGTGCTGTGCAGCCGGGTGCCGTTGTACCAGCCGATGTAGTCCACGATGGCCTGCCCGGCCATGTCCCGGGTCGGCCAGGCCCGCAGGTCGAGCAACTCGCCTTTGATCGAGGCGAAGAAGCTCTCGGCAAGGGCGTTGTCCCAGCACTGGCCGGTGCGGCCATGAGACAGCGTCACGGCATAGTCGCTGGCCAGGCCAGCGAACTCGGCCGAGGTATATTGGCTGCCGCGGTCGGCATGGAAGATAACCCCTGGTGCGGGGGTGCGGGCAGCGACGGCGTTGCCCAGGGCGGCCGCGACCAGTTCGGTGCGCAGGTGATCGGCGAAGGCGTAGCCGACGACGCGGCGGGAGGCGACGTCGATCACGGTGGCCAGGTACAGCCACCCCTCCCAGGTGCCGATATAGGTGATGTCCCCGCACCAGCGGGCGTTGATCTTGCTGGCGTCAACGGTGAAGTCCCGCCGGATCCGGTCGGCCCGGGCGGCCGCGGCCGGGTCCGCGAGGGTGGTCTTCTTCCACCGTTTCGGTGCCCGTCCGCAGATCCCGGCGGAGCGCATCAGCCGGGCGACGCGCTTGCGGGAATGCCGGCGGCCGCGGCGGCGCAACTCGGCATGCACCCGCGGCGCACCGTAACGGCCCTTGGATTGCTCATGGACGGCCTGGATATGCCCGGTCAGATCGGCGTCCTCCCGCTCGTGCTGCGAGGGGCCGGCCAGGTGCGCATAGAAGGCGGCACGGGAGACCTGCAGCAGCGCGCACGCCCGCGAGACGTTGCGCCTGCCAGCCTTCTCCGCCTCGATGAACGGATACACCGTCACCGGGTCTCTCCGGCGAAGAAAGCCGTGGCCCGCTTGAGGATCTCGACATCCTCGCGGAGCCTGCGGTTCTCCCGCCGCAGCTCCGCCAGTTCCTTACGCTCGGCGCTGGTCAGCCCGCCGTCCTGCCGGGTGCCGGCGTCCCGCCCAGCCTGCCTGACCCACTCCCGCACCGCAGTCTCGGTCAGGTCAAAATCCCTCGCGACCTGGCCAATCGAACGATCCCCCCGCTGGCACAACTCAATGATCTCGGCCTTGAACTCCGGGGTGAGCGAACGGCGGCGCCGGGGCTTCTTCCCCACGCTCTCCATGATCGGACATCCTTCCGGGGGCGAACCCCTGATGATGGATGTCCGTCAAAGCGGGTCAGGCCCACCTCCGCCCGGGTGACCGCCTCGCTGCGTGAGAAGGCCCCGAGTTTGCGGTAGATCGGGTTCACCCCCGACTGACCGCTGCCGAGCTGCGCCTGCTGCCGCTCATGTCCACCCACCTGTCGTTCCCCGAGATCGCCTAGGAGATGTTCCTGTCCACCTCCACGATCAACACGGAGGCGATGTCGATCTACCGCAAGCTGGGCGCCTCCTCACGAAACCAGGCCATCGCCCGGTCCCGTGAGCTCGGCCTCCTGGAGGGGTAAGCACCGGTATTTCATCCCATCAAGTGGATGGAACCCGCCCCGCCAGCAGGTGGACTGGTACCCAACGGCGAGCGGAGGCCGATCGGCCCGAGCCGCGCACAACGGGATCGATAGCGCAGGTGAGTAAGGGACTGGAGTCAAGATTCCAGCGACTGCGACGCCACAGGAGATCACGATGACGTCGTCAACCACCCAGCCAGCCCGGGGCGCAGCGGGGCGGCATGCGGAAGGCCAGGGCTACGGCCTGGTCCTGTTCGCATCCGTCCTGCTGGTGATCCTCGGCTGCTTCAACCTGATCTACGGCATCGCCGCGATCGCCAACTCGCACGTGTTCACCGCCAACGCCCACTACGTGTTCGGCAGCTTGCGCACCTGGGGCTGGATCACGCTGATCATCGGCGTCTTGCAACTCCTGGCGGCGGCCGGGGTGCTGGCCGGTAACCAGTGGGCGCGCTGGTTCGCCGTGGTGGTGCTGGGGCTGAATGCGATCGACCAGATGTTCTTCATCCCCGCCTACCCGTTCTGGTCGCTGATGATCATCGCGGTGGACGTGGTCGCGCTATACGGGCTGTGCGCCTACGGCAACCGCGCGAACCTGGAAGCCGTCTAGGACCGCACGGTGCGCGACATCGGGGCGAGCGTGGAGGTGCGGGCGCTCACCGGGCGGCCTGATCGCCCGGACGGACTCCTCCTATTACAACGGCAAGGCCATCACGGCCTGCCGCGACCTGGGCGCCTGCTTCCCGGTCACGATGCGGACGGACCCGAAGGTGCGCCGCCGCATCGCCCAGATCCCTGATGACCAGCGGGCCGCCATCAAGTACCCGCACGCGATCTGGGACGAAGACGAGAAGGCACGGATCTCGGATGCCGAGGTCGCCGAGATCGGCTGCACCGCGTTCACCTCGGACAAGGCCCGCACCGTCACCGCCCGGATGATCGTCCGGCAGGTCCGGCGCCTCCACCCCAGAGCCGGCCAGGGCCAGCAGATCCTGCCGGGGATGCCCGATGAGATCACCTGCCGCTGCCACCCGGTCTTCACCGGCAGCCCGCACCCGATGCCGGAAGCCGAGGCCGGGCACCGTGACCAC
>NZ_JBKQQD010000552.1:0-3756 GCF_052144515.1 Mycobacterium sp.
CAAAGCGCGGGCTTACACAGCTTGTAGCCGATGAAGACGAGGATGGCGGCCAGGACCGCCATCGGGACCATGTCGATCACGTAGCGGCCGAGCAGCAGGAACGCCAGGAGGAAGCAGGCGTTGTAGAAGTTGGCCCACTGGGTCCGGCCGCCGGCCAGGACATTCGCCGTGCTCTTGACCATACCGGGGATGATGGTCAAGCCACCGAGCAGGCTCGAGGAGACGTTAGACACGCCCATGGCCAGCAAGGTCCGATCCGGGTCGGACCGGCGGCGATAGGTGTCGATATTGTCCGCGGCCGCGATCGTCGCCAGCGACTCGGTCCCGTCGATCAAAAGCAGGGTGACGACCAGGTAGGCGAGGGGGAGCAACAGTGCGGCATGGGTGAACGCATCACCGAACTGGGGGAAGACGACCCCGTGCTTGAGTGGATCGGGCACGTTGATCAGGTGGGGTTTGTCCAACTTCAGGATGAATGCGCTGACGAGCGTGCCGGCGAGGAACACCCACACCGGAGGCGGCATGACCTTCAGCAGCCGCCCGGGGAGGCTCGAAAGCATAAAAAGCGCCGCCAGGCAACCGACCCCCAGGGCGAAGACCTGGTGGTTCATCGACTGGACATGGCGGGGCACTTCGCCGAGGACCGCCCAGAATTCGTGGGCCTCGAACTTCACTCCCATGAAGAGAGGGACCTGCTTGACGATGATCATCAGGCCGATCGCCGCCAGCATGCCCTGGATGGCCGCGGTCGGGAAGATGGCGCTGAGGCGGGCCACCTTCAACTTGGCAAGAATCACTTGCAACACGCCCGCGAGGGCGATGGCAACCAGGACCAGAGGGTATCCCACTGCGAGCAACTCGGATTGCGAGGCGCCTCGGCCCAGGCGGGCGTGTCCCAGTGCGATCATGCCAGCGAACAGGGCCGGCGCCAGTCCCGCGGCCGGGCCGCTGATGGTCACATACGAGCCGCCCAGGAACGGCAGGACGAAACCGGCGATGATCGCCGACGTGATCCCGCAGATCGGCGGCGCGCCCGAGGTGATCGCGATTCCCATCGAGAACGGCAGCGAGATCATGGCCACCGTGAAACCCGAGCGAAGGTCATAGCGCCAGTGTTTGAGACCGGCCAGGCCATTGCGGGGCTTTTCGCTCGGAACGGTTAGATCCTGTTGCATAGGTGAGCCCCTCTCAACAGCGGCTTGAACAGGTTGTGGGTGAAGTTCTGCCAGAATTCGTGCAGCATTGATCAACTCCACGACAGGATGAGGGAAATACCGTGTGCGGCAACGACTATCGCGTGACAGTCGTCACTGCGGTGTGCTCCGGTTCCCCGCGATCACCGTGGAATCCGCGCTGCAAATGTGGACGCCGGGTTAGCGGGCCGCCACAACGATTAACCCCAACCCGGCCCGGGACGGCACTATCGCGATACTCATCGCGCCTGTCACGATGGCCCTTGCCGCCCCGGTGATCTGCGCAACTAGCGATCGTCGACCCGGTGCAATTGCCTGCCTTGGCCCCAGCCGACGCCCCGGAATACAGCGCGGCCACCACGGTCACGACCAGGCTCTCGATACCCACAAGGGATACACCAGCGGCCATGCGTAGCTCCCACCTGTTGGCGCGTGGCCAACCCAGGGGTTACAAGCCATCAGCACCGTCCGGGGCCGATTATCTCGAACCTTGGCGCGTGAAGCGAGCCTCATCGCTGCGTTCACAGCAGACTGTAACCTTGCGAAAACAAATCCAAGTCCGAGACCATCCGCGCTGGTTGAAGCGCTCGCTCACCACCGAGATCTGGGCCCTTATTTGTCTGCTGCGCACCAATCCATAAGTCGAGAAATCGGCCGCTCGACTGATGCATGAATCGCCCGTGAGGTTTTGCGGTGGCGCGGAGCTACCGGCTGCTGCGGCTGGAGGGCTATGCCGGCCAGACGCGCTACCACTCGCCGACCAGCCAGTACGGCCAGATGTCGCGGGCGGATCGGTACGATGGCCTCGACGTCCCCGGGGTGATGCGCGAGGTGCTGAGCGAGATCGAGTCGGGCAAGTTCGCCGACGAGTGGCAGGCCGAGCGCGACGCGGGCTACCCGAACCTGGAGCGCCTGCGGGCCGAGAAGCTCAGCCCCGAGGTCGTCGCCTTCGAGGAGGACCTGCGCACCCGCCTCGGCGAGCGAGCCCAGCCCCCCACCGACTGACCCTCCGAGGCTCACTTCGTCACAGCCTATCCTTTGAGGACCACTGCAAAACGCTGTGGGGCCGGATCGGCGGAGGGTCGGATGACGGCCGTAGCGGCATGTCGGATGTGTGGCACTGAGCCTCTAGGGAACGCCCGGTTTTGTCACGGCTGTGGCGCACCAGTCCAAGATGGCGATACCCGGGCAGAGTACAAGCAGGTAACCGTCCTGTTCGCCGACGTGGTCCACTCCATGGACATCGCCGCGACCGTCGGGACGGAGCGGCCGCTCGAACGACCACCACAACCAGAGCGTGGGGTCTCGCGCGGTGGTGATGCTCTCGGCTGGGCAAGGCGGCATCATTCGACTGGGAACGAACTGGGAGGATTCCTGCCTGTTCACATGAGACGTTCGAAACCTGTTGCTACAGAACGCTACCCGGTCTACAGAGGCGTCGAGGGCCCTGGCCGCAACAACCCCGCTCGAGACCAATATCCAAGGAGGCGATCCAGGGTGACGAAACACAACCAACCGCCCGAGACGCGGTCGGACGAGCACTACGACGTCGTGGTCATCGGGAGCGGTTTCGGTGGGAGCATCGCGGCCAACCGCCTGGCCGGTGCGGGCCTCAATGTGCTTGTGCTCGAACGGGGTCCGTGGCGCGACTCATTGCCGGTGCGCGGCATGGGAATCGCCGACCGCTCCCCGTTTCCCTACGGGGCGCGCTTCGCGACGCATGTGCTGCGCAGCATCACCGTCGGGCGCGGCAGCACGCCAGGCGTTGCGCATGGTCGTCACGGTCGACGACTGCGAGCGGGGGGTGTCGAGCTGGTGCGCCGCCTCGTCGGGACTCCCCGTCGGGGCGTTGTGGTCAATAAGCGTGGGATGTACGAGGTGTTTAGCTATCCCGGTATCGATGTCGTCTGCGTCTCGGGGGTGGGAGGCGGCAGCCACGGCTGGTTGGGCCTGCTCGTCGAGCCGTCTAACTCCGCGTATTGGGAAAGACGTCACCCCGATCTGCGCGCAGGGCAGATCTCGGGGTACTACGAGAAGATCCGGTCGGATTTGGGTGCCACTCGTTTGACCCGTCAGCATCCTGTGCCGACAAGTGTGTGGACTGAGGTGCCCGGCTTACCCGGCCAGCGCTGTCAGCCCGCGGATCCGCAGCCCGACGCCGCGTACCTCTACCCGAAATCCGGCACCGACGCCGGCCGACTGCACCAGGACGGCGCCGGAGTAACGCGCCGGTTCTGCGCCTTCGACGGGGACAGCCTGCTGGGGTCGCGAGACGGGGCGAAATCATCGGTCGACGTCGCCTATCTCGCCCCGGTCCTGGGCAAGGGCGTCACCGTTCGCGCGTTGTCCGAGGTCAGTCGGATCGTGCGCGAACCCGGCGCTGCCGCATGTGGCTACGTCGTCCACTACCGCGACCTGCGCGGAAAAACGAACCACACCGCGCGGGCGCCACGGGTGGTCCTGGCCGCGGGGACGATGAACACGCTGCGGTTGCTGTTCGAGGGCCAACAGCGCGACGATCTGGCCGCCATGCCCTCGTTGGGTGCGACCTTCGGCGGCAACG
>NZ_JBKQQD010000553.1:0-56945 GCF_052144515.1 Mycobacterium sp.
ACGGGCTGCTGCGGCAGAAGAACGCCACCGCTTCCGGAAAAGGCCGCTACGAGCGCTGCGCGCCGGTGCACAGCTGGAATTCCGACCACATCGTGACCAACCTGTTCCTCTATCACCTGCAACGGCACAGCGACCACCACGCCAACCCCACCCGCCGCTACCAGACGCTGCGCAGCATAACGGGCTCGCCCAACCTGCCCAGCGGATACGCGTCGATGATCTCGCTGACCTACTTCCCCCCGCTGTGGCGCAAGGTGATGGACCACCGGGTGCTCGCGCACTACGACGGCGATATCACCCGGGCTAGCCTGCAGCCGCGCCTTCGGGAGAAGATCCTGGCCCGTTACGGAGCGCAGGCATGACGGCCAGCTACCAGTGCCCGTGCTGCGATTACGTCTACGACGAGGCCAAAGGCGAACCCAGGGAAGGCTTTCCGGCGGGCACTGGGTGGGAGCAGATTCCCGACGACTGGTGCTGTCCCGACTGCGCGGTGCGCGAGAAACCGGATTTCGAGAGATTGGGAGCAGCAAACAAATGAGTGACTACAAACTCTTCCAGTGCGTCCAGTGCGGCTTCGAGTACGACGAGGCGCTGGGCTGGCCCGAAGACGGCATCGCACCGGGCACCCGCTGGGACGACATCTCCGACGACTGGAGCTGCCCGGACTGTGGCGCGGCCAAATCGGACTTTGTGATGGTGGAGATCGCTCGATCGTGAGTCCGCCAAACACTATCGTCGCGCCTGTGAAGCGGATTCCTTACGCCGAGGCCTCGCGGGCGCTGTTGCGCGACTCTGTCTTGGACGCGATGCGCGACCTGCTGCTGACCCGCGATTGGTCGGCGATCACGCTGTCGGATGTGGCCCGCGCCGCGGGCATCAGCCGGCAGACTATCTACAACGAATTCGGCTCACGGCAGGGCCTGGCGCAGGGGTATGCCCTGCGCCTGGCCGATCGCCTGGTCGACACCGTCCACGCCGCCCTGGACGCCAACGTCGGTGACATCTCCGAGGCGCTGCTGCAGGGTTTTCGACGGTTCTTCGCCGAGTCGGCGGCCGATCCGCTGGTGATCTCGCTGCTGACCGGCGTCGCCAAGCCCGACCTGCTGCAGCTGATCACCATCGACAGCGCGCCCATCATCACCCGCGCGTCGCAGCGATTGGTTTTGGCGTTCACCCAGACCTGGGTGGCCACCAGCGATGAAGACGCCGGCGTGATTTCGCGGGCCATCGTGCGGCTGTGCCTGAGCTACGTGTCGATGCCGCCCGAGTCCGACTTGGCTGATGGGGGAGACGTCGCCGCGGACCTGGCCCGGTTGATGGCGCCGTTCGTGGAGCGCCACGGGGTGATGAACGTTCCCTGATCGGCGTGGCCATCGGGTCGTAAATGTCACCGGCTAGAGTGGCGGCGGAAGAATATACCCAAGCTAACTAAGAGGATGAGCTCCCCCATGACGACGACCGAAAAGGCGCTGACTCCCGACGTGCGTAACGGCATCGATTTCAAGGTCGCCGACCTGTCGCTGGCGGATTTCGGCCGCAAGGAACTCGATCTGGCCGAGTACGAAATGCCCGGACTGATGTCGCTGCGCCGTGAATATGCCGAGGTCCAGCCGCTGAAGGGGGCCCGCGTTTCGGGTTCCCTGCACATGACGGTGCAGACCGCAGTGTTGATCGAAACCCTCACCGCGCTGGGCGCCGAAGTCCGCTGGGCCTCGTGCAACATCTTCTCGACCCAGGACCACGCCGCGGCGGCGGTCGTCGTCGGCAAGCACGGCACCCCGGAGGAGCCCAAGGGTGTGCCGGTGTTCGCGTGGAAGGGCGAGACGCTCGAGGAGTACTGGTGGGCCGCCGAGCAGATGATGACCTGGCCGGACCCGGACAAGCCGGCCAACATGATCCTCGACGACGGCGGTGACGCCACCATGCTGGTGTTGCGCGGCATGCAGTACGAGAAGGCCGGCGTGGTCCCGCCCGCGGAGGAGGACGACTCCGCGGAGTGGAAGGTCTTCCTGAACCTGCTGCGCACCCGCTTCGAGACCGACAAGGGGAAGTGGACCAAGATCGCCGAGTCGGTCAAGGGCGTCACCGAGGAAACCACCACCGGCGTGCTGCGGCTCTACCAGTTCGCCGCGGCCGGTGACCTGGCCTTCCCGGCGATCAACGTCAACGACTCGGTCACCAAGTCCAAGTTCGACAACAAGTACGGCACCCGGCACTCCCTGATCGACGGCATCAACCGCGGCACCGATGCGCTGATCGGCGGCAAGAACGTCTTGATCTGCGGCTACGGCGACGTCGGCAAGGGTTGCGCGGAGGCCGCGAAGGGTCAGGGCGCCCGGGTCAGCGTCACCGAGATCGACCCGATCAACGCGCTGCAGGCGCTGATGGAGGGCTTCGACGTGGTAACCGTCGAGGACGGCATCGCCGCGGCCGACATCGTCGTCACCGCGACCGGCAACAAGGACATCATCTCTCTCGAACACATGAAGGCGATGAAGGACCACGCCATCCTGGGCAACATCGGCCACTTCGACAACGAGATCGACATGGCCGCCCTGGAGCGCTCCGGTGCGACGAGGCTGAACATCAAGCCGCAGGTCGACCTGTGGACCTTCGGTGACAGCGGCAAGTCGATCATCGTGCTCTCCGAGGGCCGCCTGCTGAATCTGGGCAACGCCACCGGTCACCCGTCGTTCGTGATGAGCAACAGCTTCGCCAACCAGACGATCGCCCAGATCGAGCTGTGGACCAAGAACGACGAGTACGACAACGAGGTGTACCGGCTGCCCAAGCACCTCGACGAGAAGGTAGCCCGCATCCACGTCGAGGCCCTCGGTGGGCATTTGACCAAGCTGACCAAGGACCAGGCCGAGTACCTCGGCGTCGACGTCGAGGGTCCCTACAAGCCGGATCACTACCGTTACTGAGCCTCGACGCTAGGCTCGCGCCGTGCTGATCGCGATCGAGGGGGTCGACGGCGCCGGCAAGCGGACTCTGACGGACGGGCTGAACAGTGCCTTCCGCCAGGCTGGGAAGTCGGTGGCCACCCTCGCGTTCCCGCGATATCAGCGATCAATAACCGCCGACATCGCGGCCGAAGCCCTGCACGGCCAGCACGGTGACCTCGCGTCGTCGGTGTATGCGATGGCCATGCTGTTCGCGCTCGACCGCGCCGGGGCAGTCGGGGAAATCGCGGCGCTGGGTCGCGACCACGACGTGGTGATCCTGGATCGCTACGTCGCCTCCAACGCGGCCTACAGCGCGGCGCGCCTGCATGAGGACTCGGCGGGGGAGGCCGTCGCGTGGGTGGGCCAACTCGAATACCACCGGTTCGCGCTGCCCCCACCCGACTGGCAGGTCCTGCTCGACGTTTCCCCCGAGCTCGCCGGGCAGCGGGCCCGCAGCCGCGCCGACACCGAACCGGGCCGGGCGCGCGATGCCTATGAACGAGACGACGAACTTCAGCACCGCACCGGCGCAGTGTATGCGGATCTGGCCGCCGCGGGGTGGGGCGGGCGATGGCTGGTGGTCGACGCCGACGTCGATCCGAGGCGGCTGGCGGCCGCTCTGGCCGACACTTAGCGGCCCACAAGCCGGATTTTGGGGGTTTCTGCGCTATATTTACGCCCCCGACGCACGAAACGCCCGTGTGGTGCGCCGACTTTGTCCCCATCTGGTGACACCATGGACTCCATGAGGCAAAGGATTCTGGTCGTCGACGACGACGCTTCGCTGGCCGAGATGCTGACCATCGTGCTGCGCGGGGAGGGTTTCGACACCGCGGTCATCGGCGACGGCACTCAAGCCCTGACCGCGGTGCGCGAGCTGCGCCCCGATCTGGTGCTGCTGGACCTGATGCTGCCCGGCATGAACGGCATCGACGTGTGTCGGGTGCTGCGCGCCGACTCCGGCGTTCCGATCGTCATGCTCACGGCCAAGACCGACACCGTGGACGTGGTGCTGGGCCTGGAGTCGGGCGCCGACGACTACATCATGAAGCCGTTCAAGCCCAAGGAGCTGGTCGCCCGGGTGCGGGCGCGGCTGCGCCGCAACGACGACGAGCCGGCAGAGATGCTGTCCATCGCCGACGTCGAGATCGACGTGCCGGCGCACAAGGTCACCCGCAACGGCGAGCAGATCTTCCTGACACCGCTGGAATTCGACCTGCTGGTCGCGTTGGCGCGCAAACCGCGCCAGGTGTTTACTCGTGATGTGCTGCTCGAACAGGTGTGGGGATACCGGCACCCGGCGGACACCCGTTTGGTGAACGTGCACGTCCAGCGTCTGCGGGCCAAGGTCGAGAAAGACCCGGAGAACCCGACCGTGGTTCTGACCGTTCGAGGAGTGGGATACAAGGCCGGACCTCCGTGATCCGCGGCGGCGGCGATGCATCGCGCAGCGATGCTAGGGAGGCAGAGGAGCGCCGCCATTGATCTGGGGCTCGCGCCAACGCACTCGTAGTCGTTGGGGACGCACCGGTCCCATGGCCCGCGGTGTGGGTGCGGCGAGCCGAGCCGTCGGCATTGCCTGGCGCCGATCGCTGCAGCTGAGGGTCGTGGCGTTGACCCTGGGACTTTCGCTGGTCGTGATCTTGGCGCTCGGCTTCGTGCTGACCAGCCAGCTCACCAACCGTGTGCTCGACGTCAAGGTCAGGGCCGCCATCGAACAGATAGAGCGGGCGCGCACCACCGTCAGCGGGATCGTCAACGGTGAGGAGACGCGGTCGCTGGACAGCAGCCTGCAGCTGGCACGCAACACGTTGACGTCGAAAACCGACCCGGCCTCGGGCGCCGGACTGGCCGGTGCGTTCGATGCGGTGTTGATGGTGCCGGGTGACGGCCCGCGCGCCGCCAGCGCGGCCGGACCCGTCGATCAGGTGCCCAATGCGTTGCGTGGTTTCGTCAAGGCCGGGCAGGCGGCCTACCAGTACGCGACCGTGCACACCGAAGGGTTCTCCGGGCCGGCGCTGATCATCGGCACGCCGACGTCTTCGCAGGTGGCCAACCTGGAGCTCTACCTCATCTTTCCGCTGAAGAACGAGCAGGCCACCGTCACGCTGGTGCGGGGCACGATGGCCACCGGGGGCCTGGTGCTGCTGGTGCTGCTCTCCGGCATCGCGGTGGTGGTGTCCCGCCAGGTGGTGGGGCCGGTGCGGTCGGCATCCCGGATCGCCGAACGATTCGCCGAGGGGCATCTGTCCGAACGGATGCCGGTGCGCGGCGAAGACGACATGGCCCGGTTGGCGGTGTCGTTCAACGACATGGCCGAAAGCCTGTCCCGGCAGATCGCCCAGCTCGAGGAATTCGGCAACCTGCAGCGGCGTTTCACCTCCGACGTCAGCCACGAATTGCGCACGCCGCTGACCACCGTGCGGATGGCCGCCGACCTGATCTACGACCACAGCGACGATCTCGACCCCGCGCTGCGACGCTCCACCGAGCTGATGGTCAGCGAGCTGGACCGGTTCGAGACGCTGCTGAATGACCTGCTCGAGATCTCCCGGCACGACGCCGGTGTGGCCGAGTTGTCGGTCGAGGCGGTCGACCTGCGCACCACGGTGAACAACGCGCTGGGCAACGTGGGCCACCTGGCCGAGGAGACGGGTATCGAGCTGCAGGTGGACATGCCCGCCGAAGAGGTGATCGCCGAGGTTGACCCGCGCCGGGTCGAGCGGATCCTGCGCAACCTGATCGCCAACGCCATCGACCACGCCGAGCGCAAGCCGGTGCGGATCCGGATGGCCGCCGATGAGGACACCGTCGCGGTCACCGTGCGTGACTTCGGGGTCGGGCTGCGGCCGGGCGAGGAGAAGCTGGTGTTCAGCCGATTCTGGCGCTCGGACCCGTCCCGGGTGCGGCGCTCCGGCGGAACGGGGCTGGGCCTGGCGATCAGCGTCGAGGACGCGCGGCTGCACCAGGGCCGGCTGGAGGCATGGGGCGAGCCGGGTGAGGGCGCCTGCTTCCGGTTGACGCTTCCCCTGGTTCGCGGCCACAAAGTCACCACCAGTCCGCTGCCTATGAAACCAATTCCGCAGCCGGCACAACCGGCCGCCGACGCAGCCGGCCAACAACACGGCAAGGACCGTCAGCGCCAGCCCGAGCCCGCCGAGTGGAGCGGGTAAGTGCGGCGCCTCGTGAAGAAACTCGCGCTCTTGTTACTGGCCGTGTTGCTCGCCGGCTGCGCGGGGATACCCAGCTCGTCGGCCCCGCAAGCCATCGGCACCGTGGAACGACCGGCACCGTCGAACCTGCCCAAGCCGACCCCGGGCATGGACCCCGACGTGCTGCTGCGCGAATTCCTCAAGGCCACAGCCGATCCGGCCAACCGGCACCTGGCGGCGCGGCAGTTCCTCACCCAGTCGGCGTCCAACTCGTGGGACGACGCCGGTAGCGCCCTGCTGATCGACCACGTGGTATTCGTCGAAACCCGCGGCGCCGAACGGGTTTCGGCGAACATGCGGGCTGACATCCTGGGCTCGTTGTCCGACGTCGGGGTGTTCGTGACGGCCGACGGTGTGCTGCCTGACCCGGGTCCGGTCGAGTTGGTCAAGACCTCCGGTGGCTGGCGAATCGATCGGCTGCCCAACGGGGTCTTCCTGGACTGGCAGCAATTCCAGGCCACCTACAAACGCAACACGCTGTACTTCGCCGACCCGACCGGCAAGACCGTGGTTCCCGATCCGCGCTACGTCGCGGTTGCCGATCACGATCAGTTGGCCACCGAGCTCGTCTCCAAGTTGCTGGCCGGCCCACGACCGGAAATGGTGCACACGGTCCGCAACCTGCTCGCCCCGCCGCTGCGGCTGCATGGGCCGGTAACCCGCGCCGACGGCGGCAAGAGCGGGATCGGGCGGGGTTACGGCGGCGCGCGCATCGATCTGGAGAAACTGTCCACCACCGATCCGCACAGCAGGCAATTGCTTGCCGCGCAGATCATTTGGACGCTGGCTAGGGCGGACATCAGAGGGCCGTACGTGATCAACGCGGACGGCGCACCGCTGGACGACAGGTTCGCCGACGGCTGGACCACCTCCGATGTCGCCGCCACCGACCCGGGCGTGGCCGACGGCGCGGGCGCGGGGTTGCATGCGTTGGTCAACGGGTCGCTGGTCGGGCTGGACGGGCAACGGGCCACCACCGTGCCCGGAGCTTTCGGGCGCATGGGCGACCAGACGGGTGCCGCGCTGTCGCGCAGCGGGCGCCAGGTGGCGTCCGTGGTGACCCTGCGACGCGGCGAACCGGACATGGCGGCCTCGCTGTGGATCGGCGATCTCGGTGCCGAGGCGGTCCAATCCGCCGACGGGCACACCCTGTCGCGGCCCAGCTGGTCGCTGGACGACGCGGTGTGGGTGGTGGTCGACACCAACAACGTGCTGCGGGCGATTCAGGAACCGGCGTCGGGCCAACCCGCGCGTATTCCGGTGGATTCGGCGGCAGTGGCCAGCAGCTTCCCCGGGCCGATCACAGACCTGCAGCTGTCCCGGGACGGGACGCGTGCCGCCATGGTGATCGGCGGCCAGGTGATCCTTGCCAGCGTCGAGCAGACGCAGGCCGGACAGTTCGCCCTGACCTACGCGCGGCGACTGGGTTTCGGGCTGGGTAACTCGGTGGTGTCGTTGTCCTGGCGAACCGGTGATGACATCGTCGTTACCCGCACCGATGTCGCGCACCCGGTGTCGTACGTGAACCTCGACGGGGTGAACTCGGACGCGCCGACTCGCGGTTTGCAAATTCCGCTGTTGGGGATCGCGGCCAACCCGTCGACGGTGTACGTCGCGGGTCCGCAAGGGGTCCTTCAGTATTCGGCGTCCGTCGCCGAAAACCAGCAGGGCTGGTCGGAGGTGACAGGGTTGACGGTGGCCGGCGCAGTGCCGGTAATGCCCGGGTGAGTGGCTGACGGCAGCGCGGGGCGGCGCTAACCTCAGAAATATCCTCGCAGAGGAGTCGCTTGCCATGCCGCCCAAAGTTCCGCGTTTGCGGTGGGACGATCCGCTCCGCGCGCTGGAGATGCTGGGCTCGTTATGGTCGTCGACCGGGCTGCCGTCCGTCACCGCCGGAGCAGCGCAGGCAGTGGCGGCGCCGTACCGGACGCTGTTCACCACGCTGCAGCAGCTGCTCGTCGGCAAGCGAGTCACCATCCGCATGGGCGAGCACGATGTGACGCTGACCGTCACCGAGCTGGATTCAGAGCTCGAGGCGCGCGGCTTGGCGGTCGGTCAGCTCGGCGAGGTCCGGGTGGCCGCGTGCGACATCGAGTGGGGCGACCAGCACCTCCGGCGCGCCGTTGCCGTCCTGCGAAACGTGCACATCCTTCCGGGCGTACCGCCGGTGGTGATCGCCTCGCCGATCAGGTTGTCGACGACGGTGCCGGCACAGATCTTAGATGACATGTTGCGTCAGGCGGCGCCGCGGCTGCACGCGCAACTGAACGGGGACAGCACGGCCCAGTTGCACTGGGCGCGCCGCCCCGGCTGGGGAAGCCTCGAGGTCGACGTTGACGTGGTCGGGATGACGTTGTGGGTGCGGCCACGCGCGCTGGTAACCGGGCTAACCAGGCAAAGGCGATGGAAACTGCCGGGGCGGACTCCCGCCCACCCGGTGCCGCTGCCCGACTTGCCGCACGGGCTGCTGGTCACCGGCGTCACCCTCGGCTTGGATTCGCTGGAGATTTCGGCCCTGCTCCCGGAGTGGCGGATGGACTTGCCGCTGAGGCATTTAGAAGACGTCATCAGCCAGTTGAGCCAGGGTGCGCTCAGTTTCACCTGGCCGTCGCTGTTGAGAGGTTTCGACTGAGCTGCCGGCTGTCACCGCCGACCGGCACACTGCGGGGGTGCTCGACCTGATCCTGCCGCTGGAATGCGGGGGTTGCGGGGCGCCCGCCACCCGCTGGTGTGACACCTGCGCCAAAGAGCTGTCGGCGGCCGCCCAGCAGCCGGTTGTGGTGAACCCCCGCATCGACCCGCAGGTTCCGGTGTTCGCGCTCGGCCGCTACGCCGGTGCCCGTCGCCGAGCGATCCTCGCGATGAAGGAGCGTGGCCGGGGCGACCTCGTCGCGCCGTTGGCGCGGGTGCTGGCCGTCGGTGTGCACCGGCTGCTGGTGTGGGGCATGGTCGAGACCCCGCTGACGATCGTGCCCGCGCCGACGCGGCGTTGGGCGGCGCGCCGGCGCGGAGGCGACCCGGTCACCAAAGTCGCAATGGCCGCGGTGGCGGGTCATCCGGAGATCGGCGTCGTCCGCGCGTTGCGCATGCGGGCGCTGGCGCGCGACTCGGTGGGCCTGACCACGTCCGCGCGCGAGCGCAATGTTGCGGGCCGGGTGCTGCTGCGCGATGAGCCCGGAAAGCTGCTGGGCACCGAAGTCGTAGTCGTCGACGACGTCGTCACCACTGGGGCGACGGCGCGCGAGTCCGTCCGGGTGTTGCAGTCCGCCGGGACCCGGGTGGCCGCGGTGTTGACTATCGCGTTCGCGTGAATCCGCTTAGCTTCCGATGAGAACATGTGAAGAACTCGCAACAGACTGGGCAAAGTGGTGGCACGCCGAGGCGAACACGAGCTAACGTCGAAAACAACCTCAGGGGTTAATTGGGACTTAATGGTCGCGATTTCCCAGCTTCAGACGGCACCGCGGGAGGAGGTGAGTATTCGACCCCTTGCACCGGCGGGCAGCCTGCGCGGTAACCACTGTGAAACCGCTCCAACCCCCGTCGGCGCGCGTTCTTGTCAAAGCCGACGCGCAGGGCGCGCGTGGCGTTAAAGAGAAACGAGTTGTCGCGTATGTCAAGGCTTACCGTGGAATCCGGTCAGGTTCTGGACCAAGCACCGGTGGGAATCGACGAGCCAGTCGAACCGGCTGAGGCCGCTGAGGTGACCGCCGAGGTCGTGTTCAAGGGTCGCAACGTCGAGATCCCCGATCACTTCCGCATCTATGTCTCGCAGAAACTCGCCCGATTGGAACGGTTCGACCGAACCATCTACCTGTTCGATGTCGAGCTCAATCATGAACGCAACCGTCGCCAGCGTAAGTCCTGTCAGCGCGTGGAGATCACCGCGCGGGGGCGCGGGCCGGTAGTCCGCGGCGAGGCGTGTGCCGACAGCTTCTATGCCGCGCTCGAGTCGGCGGTCGTCAAACTGGAGAGCCGGCTGCGCCGTGGCAAGGACCGGCGCAAGGTTCACTACGGCGACAAGACTCCGGTTTCCCTGGCCGAGGCCACCGCGGTGTTCCCGCCGCCGGAGAAGGCCTTCAACGACCAGCCGGCCGAGCCGCACGATCACGTTGCCAAACAAGGAGAAGCGGTAACGGATCACGTGCCGGGGCGGGTCGTGCGCACCAAGGAGCACACGGCCACGCCGATGACGGTGGACGACGCCCTCTATGAGATGGAGCTCGTCGGACACGACTTCTTCTTGTTCTACGACAAGCAGACCGAACTGCCCTCGGTGGTCTACCGCCGGCACGCCTACGACTACGGATTGATCAGGCTGGCCTGATCGCCTCGGCCTGTTCAGGCCCGGCCTTGATCGGGCCGGGCCGACGATCGGCGGTCATCGCGGGGTTGTCACCTACGATGGGAGTCGCCTCGTAGAAGAAGACTCCTACCAACAGGGGACATAGCTGTGCTGTCGAAGTTGTTGCGCCTCGGTGAAGGTCGCATGGTCAAGCGCCTCAAGCGGGTGGCCGACTATGTCAACACGTTGTCCGACGACGTTGAGAAGCTCAGCGACGCCGAGCTGAGGGCCAAGACCGACGAGTTCAAAAAGCGGCTTGCCGACCAGAAAAACCCAGAGACCCTCGACGACCTGCTGCCGGAGGCGTTCGCGGTGGCCCGCGAGGCGGCGTGGCGGGTGCTCGACCAGCGCCCGTTCGACGTGCAGGTGATGGGTGCGGCCGCGCTGCATCTGGGCAACGTCGCGGAGATGAAGACCGGTGAGGGCAAGACTTTGACCTGTGTGTTGCCGGCCTATCTCAACGCCCTGGCCGGCGAGGGCGTGCACATCGTCACCGTCAACGACTACCTCGCCAAGCGCGACAGCGAGTGGATGGGTCGCGTGCACCGCTTCCTCGGGCTACAGGTCGGAGTGATCCTGGCCCAGATGACCCCGGACCAACGCCGGGTGGCCTACAACGCGGACATCACCTACGGCACCAACAACGAGTTCGGCTTCGACTACCTGCGCGACAACATGGCCCATTCGCTCGACGATCTGGTGCAGCGCGGGCACAGCTTTGCCATCGTCGACGAGGTGGACTCCATCCTGATCGACGAGGCCCGCACGCCGCTGATCATCTCGGGTCCGGCCGACAGCGCCTCCAACTGGTACACCGAGTTCGCCCGGTTGGCCCCGCTGATGGAAAAGGACGTCCATTACGAGGTCGACCTGCGTAAACGCACCGTCGGCGTGCACGAACTCGGTGTGGAGTTCGTCGAGGACCAGCTCGGCATCGACAACCTCTACGAGGCCGCCAACTCCCCGCTGGTCAGCTACCTGAACAACGCGCTGAAGGCCAAGGAGCTGTTCAACCGCGACAAGGACTACATCGTCCGCGACGGTGAGGTGCTCATCGTCGACGAGTTCACCGGCCGCGTGCTCATCGGCCGCCGCTACAACGAGGGCATGCACCAGGCCATCGAGGCCAAGGAGCATGTCGAGATCAAGGCCGAGAACCAGACGCTGGCCACCATCACGCTGCAGAACTACTTCCGGCTCTACGACAAGCTCGCCGGCATGACCGGCACCGCCCAGACCGAGGCGGCCGAGCTGCACGAGATCTACAAGCTTGGCGTCCTCAGCATCCCGACGAACAAGCCGATGATCCGCGAAGACCAGTCCGACCTCATCTACAAGACAGAAGAGGCCAAATACATCGCGGTCGTCGACGACGTCGCCGAGCGCTACGAGAAGGGCCAACCGGTGCTGATCGGCACCACCAGCGTGGAGCGCTCGGAGTATCTGTCGCGGCAATTCACCAAACGGCGCCTCCCGCACAACGTGCTCAACGCCAAGTACCACGAACAAGAGGCGGCCATCATCGCCGAGGCGGGCCGTCGCGGCGGGATCACCGTGGCCACCAACATGGCCGGCCGCGGCACCGACATCGTGCTGGGCGGAAACCTCGACTTCCTGACCGACCTGCGGCTGCGGGCACGCGGCCTGGATCCGGTGGAGACGGCCGACGAGTACGAGCAGGCCTGGCACGAGGAATTGCCCCTCGTCAAGGAGGAGGCCGCCGCGGAGGCCAAGGAAGTGATCGAGGCCGGCGGCCTGTACGTGCTGGGCACCGAACGCCACGAGTCGCGGCGTATCGACAACCAGCTGCGCGGCCGCTCCGGCCGCCAGGGGGACCCCGGCGAGTCGCGGTTTTACTTGTCGCTGGGAGACGAGCTCATGCGCCGCTTCAACGGCGCCATGCTCGAGACGATGCTCACCCGGATCAACCTTCCCGACGACGTTCCCATCGAATCCCCGATGGTGACCCGCGCGATCAAGAGCGCACAGACCCAGGTCGAGCAGCAGAACTTCGAGGTGCGCAAGAACGTCCTCAAGTACGACGAGGTGTTGAACCAGCAGCGCAAGGTGATCTACGCCGAGCGTCGCCGCATTCTCGAAGGCGAGAATCTGCAGCAGCAGGCCACCGACATGCTGGTCGGCGTCATCACCGCCTACGTCGACGGCGCCACCAGCGAGGGCTACGCCGAGGATTGGGATCTCGACGCGTTGTGGACGGCGCTCAAAACGCTGTATCCCGTTGGGATCACCGCCGATAGCCTGACCCGGCAGGACCTGGAGTCCGAGCGCGACGAGCTCACCCGTGACGAGTTGCTGGACGCGCTGGTAAAAGACGCCGAACGCGCTTATGCCGCAAGGGAGGCCGAGCTCGAGGAGCTGGCGGGCGAGGGGGCGATGCGCCAGCTGGAACGCAACGTGTTGCTCAACGTCATCGACCGCAAGTGGCGCGAGCACCTCTACGAGATGGACTACCTCAAGGAAGGCATCGGGCTGCGAGCGATGGCGCAGCGCGATCCGCTGGTGGAGTACCAGCGCGAGGGCTACGACATGTTCATGGCCATGCTCGATGGCATGAAAGAGGAGTCGGTCGGCTTCCTGTTCAACGTCACCGTGGAGGCGGTGCCCGCCCCGCAGGTGGCCCCCATCGGTGAGACCGAAACGCCTGAGGGGCTGGCGGAATTGGCGGCGGGCGAAGAGGCTCCCGCCGTTGCGACGCAGCAGGACGGCGCCGACGGCGCCCCCGCCGCGGCACGCCAGGAGGTGCCAAGCACCTTGCGCGCCAAGGGTATTGACAACGAGGCGCCCGCGCTGACCTATTCCGGACCGTCCGAGGACGGCTCGGCGCAGGTGCAGCGCAATGGCGGTGCCTCCGATGAGACGCGGAAGACCCCGGCCGGGGTGCCGGCCGGCGCCAGTCGCCGGGAACGGCGGGCGGCCGCGCGGCAGCAAGGACGCGGCACCAAGCCGCCGAAATCGGTCAAACGGCGTTAGTCCGCCAAAGCTAGCTCTCGAGAAGCTTGGCGATCCGCTCCAGCGTGGCGCGCATGCCGTCCGCGGTCTGTTCGGGAATCGAGCCGCTGGTGATCATCCGCTTCTGCTTGTCCTGCGATACGTCCCACGTTTCGCGCACCAGCGTGCCTTCAGGGGCGGCCTCAAGTTCGTAACGCCAGATGCGGCCACCGACGCGACCGCCGAGAAACGTCGTCTTCCACGCGATGCGCCGGTCCGGCTCGTATTCGATGACCGTGTTGTTGGTGCGGTACGGGATGAACAGCGTTTCCTTACGTCCTCGCATCGCCATCCCGAATTTCGCACCCATCGCCAACGGAACCGACGCTTGGGAAGCGTGATTCACCGAGTCCGTACCGTCGATGCTGGCGTGTTTGCCCGCGTCGGCCAATAGCGCGAAGATCTTGTCGGGCGCCGCTTTGATGACACGCTCGACGCTGACTGTGTTGCCGTCCATCCGTCAACTAAAGCGTCATCCGATGTGCAGGGCAACCACCAGCCATCGCGTGCCCGCCGCAGTGTTTGCTGTGTTCTCAGTGGGTACCCGTTCCACCCGGCAGGCGATGGCGTGGATCCGGTCCCCACGGCTGTACGTGCCGAAAACCTCGGCCGCGGTGTCCGGATTGTGACGGCCGACGGGTTGAAGACGCATCCGGCGCAGCACTGCGGCGGCTTCTGATCCGGCGCTCGATCCGGCGAGCGACCGGCCGGCCGAAAGGACCGAGTCGACGAGGCTGGGTGCCAGCAGCGGCCGCAGCTGGGTTGCGGGACGACGGCGGTCGATAACTTCCAGCACTCGGCGCAGCGCGGCGTCGGCGAAGACTGCCGCCTGGCGCATAGACGGTGACATGACTTCCCGAGCCGGCGCGGCCTGCGGGTGCGGATTGCCGCGCTGGCCGGGCGCACGGGGGGTACGGCGCCGCAACGTCGCGTGCGATGATTGCCGGCACTGCGGAACGTTCTGGACGTTGCGGGTCGGCGGCTCGTACTCGGCGACGGGCATGACTGCGAAGGTGTCGCGGCTGGGTGGGCTCACGAGCGGGCTGATGGCGCTACTGGTCAAGGGGCACTCTCCAACGCATCGATCGGACGGGGAGCCTGCTGGAGAGTGGCAGACGGGTGTTGTGCGCGGTCATCATCGCACAAACGGGCTCGGCGCGTACCCGCGCCGCCAAGGGCCCGAGCCGGCGGTTACGGTGGGCTCGCGCGACATCGGTCGGCAGCGACGAAT
Source organism: Mycobacterium sp. (assembly GCF_052144515.1). GTDB lineage: Bacteria > Actinomycetota > Actinomycetes > Mycobacteriales > Mycobacteriaceae > Mycobacterium. Next base: position 14,746 of record NZ_JBKQQD010000553.1, read on the forward strand.
CGACGACGAATCGACAAGGAGGACAGGGCCGTAATGGTGACCCGGTTGTCCCCTGCGGACGCGTCGTTCTACCGGCTGGAGAACACGGCCACCCCGATGTACGTCGGATCGCTGTCCATCCTGCGCCGCCCGCGCGCTGGGTTGAGCTACGAGACGCTGCTGGCCACCGTCGAGCAGCGGCTACCCCAGATACCGCGGTACCGGCAGAAGGTCCGGGGACTCACGGTCGCCCCCATGGCCAGGCCGGTGTGGATCGACGATCCCGACTTCGACATCACATACCACGTCAGGCGCTCGGCGCTGCCGTCGCCGGGCAGCGACGAGCAGCTGCACGAGCTGATCGCCCGGTTGGCCGCGCGGCCGCTCGACAAGTCGCGGCCGTTGTGGGAGATGTATCTCGTCGAAGGCCTGAACAAAAACCGCCTCGCCCTCTACACAAAATCGCACCAAGCGCTGATCAACGGCATGACCGCGCTCGAGATCGGCCACGTCATCGCCGATCGCACGCGGCGTCCGGCGCCGTTCCCCGAAGACATCTGGATACCGGAGCGCGACCCCGGCAACACCCGGCTGCTACTGGGCGCGCTCGGCGACTGGGTGATGGGCCCGGGCTCACAAATGCAGGCGGTCGGGTCGGCGATCGCCGGAATGGCAACGAATACCGGGCAACTCATCGACGCCGGTCGCCGGGTCTTCGACGTCGCGCGGTTGTTGGCGCGCGGCACCGCACCCAGTAGCCCGCTGAACGCCACCGTTTCGCGCCACCGGAGGTTCACGGTCGCCAGTGGCAAGCTTGAGGACTATCGCGCCGTGCGAGCGCGGTACGACTGCGATGTCAACGATGTGGTGCTGGCGGTGGTGACCGGCGCCCTCCGCAACTGGCTGATGTCGCGCGGTGAAGGGGTGCCGCTGACCGCGACGATCCGGGCTATGGCGCCGCTCTCGGTCTATGCCGACGACGCGCTCGACTCAACCGGTCCCGGGCAGCCGATCGGCCAGGTGACACCGTTCCTGGTTGACCTTCCGGTCGGGGAGGGCAACGCCGTGGTGCGGCTGTCGCAGATCGCCCACGCCACCGAATCGAACCCAACGGCGGCAAGCCTGGTCGACGCCAGGACCATCGTCACCCTGTCGGGCTTTGCACCACCCACCTTGCACGCCATGGGTATTCGGGTGGCCACCAGCTTTCCCACTTTCTCGCGGCGGACGTTCAACCTGTTGATCACCAACGCTCCCGGGGCTCAGTCCCAGATGTACATCGCCGGCACCAAGTTGCTGGAGACCTACGCCGTGCCGCCGCTGCTGCAGAACCAGGCGCTCGCGATCAGTGTGACTTCCTACAACGGCATGCTGTATTTCGGGATCAATGCCGACCGCGATGCGATGAGCGATGTCAACCTCCTGCCGGCACTGCTGAACCAATCGCTTGACGAGCTTTTGGAAGCTTCTCGGTAGTTTGTGGCGCGCGGATATAACATCCGTCCATGAGCACTGCGACAAACGACGGCGCGCCGGCGAAGGTGAAGAAAAAGAAATCAAGTGCACCGGCCGCGCGCAAGATTTCCGACGCTGTCTACGAAGCCGAATTATTCCGGCTGCAAACAGAATTCGTGAGGCTGCAGGAGTGGGTGCGGCATTCCGGCGCGCGTCTCGTGGTCATCTTCGAAGGCCGCGACGGAGCGGGCAAGGGCGGCGCCATCAAACGGATCACCGAATACCTCAACCCGCGGGTCGCCCGCATCGCGGCGCTGCCCGCGCCGAGCGATCGGGAACAGGGCCAGTGGTACTACCAGCGCTATATCGCCCACCTGCCCGCGAGGGGAGAGATCGTGCTCTTCGACCGGTCGTGGTACAACCGCGCCGGCGTCGAGAAGGTCATGGGATTCTGTACGCCGCAAGAATATACGCTGTTCTTGCGGCAGACGCCGATCTTCGAACACATGCTCATCGACGACGGGATTCTGCTGCGCAAATATTGGTTTTCGGTCTCCGAGGAGGAGCAGTTGCGCCGGTTCAGGGCGCGGCGCAGCGACCCCGTCCGGCAATGGAAACTCAGCACGACGGATCTGGAATCGGTGTTTCGGTGGGAGGACTATTCGCGCGCCAAGGACGAGATGATGGTGCATACCGACATACCGGCCAGCCCGTGGTATGTGGTGGAATCCGAAATCAAGAAGCACGCACGGCTGAACATGATGGCCCACCTGCTGTCCACGATTGAGTACCAGAAAGTGGAACAGCCCAAGGTTAGACTGCCGAAACACCCGATCGTGAGTGATAACTACATACGGCCGCCGCGTGAGCTGTCGACATACGTCGATGACTATGCGGCCACCTTGATCCGGTAATGCGGGTCTACATCCCGGCCACCGTGGCCATGTTGCAGCAACTCGTAACCGACGGCTCGCTGTGGCCGGTCAACGGCACCGCATTCGCGGTGACACCGACCTTGCGCGAGGCCTACGCCGAGGGCGACGACGACGAGCTCGCCGAGGTGGCGTTGCGTGAGGCGGCGCTGGCATCACTGCGCCTCCTCGCGGCCGACGCCGAGACGCTACGGCGTCGCGCGGTGCTGGCCGTCGAGGTCGACGAGGCCAAATATCGTCCCGATCTCGACGCCGCGGTCGTCAGGCTCGGCGCGCCCGTCGCGATCGACCACGTCATCGCCGCCTTCGTCGACAACGCCGACGCCGAGCCGGCAGTCGCCGCGGCGATCGCAGTCATCGACGCCGCCGACCTGGGCGATGAGGACGCGGACCTAGTAGTCGGCGACGCGCAGGATCACGATTTGGCCTGGTACGCCACCCAGGAGCTGCCGTTTTTGCTTGACCTGCTCTGAAGCGGGCTGGATACGGTACCGTAGGTTACGGTACCGTAGGGATTTTATTGGACAGACATCTAAAGCCCTCAGAACCGGCCCAATGCGAAGCGGAAGCGGAATCCCCAATGAGTAAGAAATACGCGCCGGTCACCGCCAACGTCGTCGCGACCACCCGTCCTACCGTCGCCGGAGCCGACAGGCATCCCGGTTGGCACGCGCTGCGCAGGCTGGCCGCGCGCATCACGACGCCGCTATTGCCCGACGACTACCTGCGCCTGGCCAATCCGCTGTGGTCCGCGCGCGAGCTGCGGGGCCGCATCCTGCAGGTCCGCCGGGAGACGGAGGATTCGGCGACCCTGGTGATCAAACCGGGCTGGGGCTTCAGCTTCGACTACCAGCCGGGCCAGTACATCGGCATCGGGCTGCTGGTGGACGGGCGCTGGCGCTGGCGGTCGTATTCGCTGACGTCGAGCCCGGCCGGTGCATCCGGGTCGGCGACCGACCGGACGGTGACGATCACCGTCAAGGCGATGCCCGAAGGCTTCCTGTCCAGCCACCTGGTGGCCGGCGTCGAGCCGGGGACGATCGTGCGGCTGGCCGCGCCCCAGGGCAACTTCGTATTGCCCGACCCGGCGCCGCCGTCGATTCTGTTCCTGACCGCCGGATCCGGGATCACGCCGGTAATGTCGATGCTGCGAACGTTGGTACGCCGCAACCAAATTGGCGACATCATCCACCTGCATTCGGCGCCCACCGCATCTGACGCGATGTTTGCCTCCGAGCTGGCTGAACTGGCGGCCGATCAAACCGGCTACCGGTTGCGCGTGCGCGAAACCCGCACCGAGGGGCGGTTCGATCTTGCCCGGCTGAGCCAGGAGGTGCCGGACTGGCGCGAACGCCAGACCTGGGCCTGCGGTCCGGAGGGCATGCTCAACCAGGCCGAGAAGGTCTGGTTGGGGGCGGGCATCGGTGACCGGCTGCACCTGGAACGCTTCGCGGTCTCCAAAGCCGCTCCCGCCGGAGCGGGTGGGACGGTGACATTCGCCCGAAGTGGCCGCAGCGTCGCGGCCGACGCGGCGACGTCGCTGATGGATGCGGGCGAGGGTGCCGGTGTGCAGATGCCGTTCGGCTGCCGGATGGGTATCTGTCAGTCGTGCGTGGTCAGCCTGATGGAAGGCCACGTTCGCGACCTGCGCACCGGCGCCGAACACGACCCGGGTACCCGGGTCCAGACCTGTATCTCGTCCGCATCAGGCGATTGTGTGATCGACATCTAAAGGCTACTCACAGGTAACTTACGGAGTCGTAGGTTACGATATCGTAGGTAAGGCAAAAGACTTAGGACCGCAGAGGGGAGAACACGATGGCGATCACCGACGTCGACGTATTCGCGCATCTGACGGACGCCGACATCGAAAGCCTGGGCGTTGAGCTGGACGCTATTCGCCAGGACATTGAAGACTCGCGCGGCGCACGGGACGCGCGCTACATCCGCTGCACCATCGCGGCGCAGCGAGCCCTCGAGCTGGCCGGCCGGGTGCTGTTGGCCGCCAGTTCACGGCGCTCGGCCTGGTGGGCAGGCACCGTGACGCTGGGTGTGGCCAAGATCGTCGAGAACATGGAGATCGGCCATAACGTCATGCACGGCCAGTGGGACTGGATGAACGACCCGGAGATTCACTCCTCGACGTGGGAGTGGGACATGAGCGGGTCGTCCAAGCATTGGCGTTACACCCACAACTTCGTGCACCACAAGTACACCAACATCCTCGGGATGGACGACGACGTCGGCTACGGACTACTGCGCGTCACCCGAGACCAGCGCTGGAAGCGCTTCAACATCTTCAACCTGCTTTACAACACCCTGCTCGCGCTCCTCTTCGAATGGGGCGTTGGCTTGCAGCACGTGGAGATCGGCAAGATCGTCAAGAAGCGGATGGAACACGACGAAGCCCGGCAAAGGACCGACCAGTTCCTGGCCAAGGCCGGTCGCCAGGTGCTCAAGGACTATGTCGCCTTCCCGGCGCTGACCGCGCTGTCACCCGGCGCGACATACCGGTCCACGTTGACGGCCAACGCGGTTGCCAACGTGATCCGCAACGTGTGGGCCAACGCCGTCATCTTTTGCGGACATTTCCCCGACGGCGCAGAGAAATTCACCAAAACCGACATGATCGGCGAGACCAAGGGCCAGTGGTATCTGCGGCAGATGCTGGGTAGCGCCAACTTCGAGGGCGGCCCCGTCCTGCGGTTCATGAGCGGCAACCTGTGCCACCAGATCGAGCACCACTTGTACCCGGATCTGCCGAGCAACCGCCTGCACGAGATCTCGGTGCGGGTGCGTGCGGTGTGCGACAAATACGACTTGCCTTACACCACAGGCTCGTTCCTGGTGCAGTACGGCAAGACATGGCGCACGATCGCAAAGCTGTCGCTGCCGAACAAGTACCTGACCGACAACGCCGACAACGCACCGGAGACGCGCAGCGAGCAGATGTTCGCCGAGCTCGAGCCCGGTTTCGCTGGCGTCGATCCCACCACCGGACGCCGCCGCGGACTGAAGACCGCCATCGCGACCGTGCGGGCTTGGCGGCGTGACAGGCGAGCCGCGAAGGCTGCAGTAAGCGACGACGCTGAGGACGGCCTGGCGGCGTGAAGCCTGCGCCGAGTTCCCGTTCGGCGCTTATTTCGTCGCAGGTTCAGCGTGTGGCAGGCTAGGTGTGCCGGTTTCCGAGGAGGCGCGGCATGACATACATGGGCAAACCCTATTACCCGGTGTGGCTGGACAATCTCGCCGACGACGTCACGTTGGAAGCCGCGGCAATGGATGGCACCGCGCACGGGGCGGAGGATGTTCGCGCGATCGTGGTCGCGGCGCGCGAGGTGTATGACAACCAAGAGTTCAGGTTCGCCGGTCCCGCTGGCGACTACGGTTTTGTCGAGGATTACAGCACCGAGATCCGAGGCGTGCGCACTAACGTCGTCGTCTGGGTCACCTTCAACGCCGCGGGTCAGACCCAGCAGGTGGTGGTGAACCACCGGCCACGCAGTGCGTTGCTGTCCTTCTCCCGTGTGATGCAGGAAAAGTTTTCCGGCACCCCCCTCGCCAAGCACTGGGAAGGCACACCGTAAGGGGCGGCTAGGCTGTCACCTTCTCCGCCAGCGCGGCCAACTTCGCGTCGAGATCCTGTGCGGCGCTCAGCAATTGCGGGTTGGGTTCGAAGACCATCAGCGACGACGGTTTGATGTAGGTCAGGCTGCTGCCGTCAGCCTCGTCGACGAGCAGTACCTCGACGGGCGCGAATAATCCCGCCGTCACATCGTGACGCAACATCGTGATGGCGATTAATGGGTTACCGAGGATGACGCGTAAAACCTTGCGGTCAATGCCTGTCTTGCTGATCCAGGCGCCATGGTCGAATAGCTTGAACAACATGAATCCGCTTGGCCCGACGTAGGGTTCGACCTGTTGCTCATACGACTCCCAGCTGCCGGCGGACTTGGCGAGATCGTCGAGCTCAACGGGAGTCTCGCCGATGTCGTCAAACAACGCGGCAACTAGTTCGTCGTAGCTTTTCGCGCTGTCGTAGAGGACTCGTACCCCGTCGAAGCGGGTTTCATGAGGATTAGACGCGGACATCGTCGGCATGCTCGGGTAGGGCGTCGGCAGGGCGCTCGAAGCGGTCGTGCAGATGAGGCTTCGGGGTGCGGTCCACTATCAGACTAAGCAGTTCGGGCCGGCTGTAGTGACCGCAGGCATCCATGAGGATCTTGCGGGTGTGGATCAACGAGAGGTCGAGGTCGGCTATCACCTCGCCCTCGCCGGACCGCAGCGGTTCGCCCAGGTACTCACCCTGGGGTGTGATGATCGCGGTGAAAAAGCCTCCGGAGATCGGCCCGATCGGGGCACCCGTGTCCGCCACGATTTGCGCCTGCTGGTCAGGGTCGATCCAAGCGGTCGCGTTGACGACAAAAGCGCCTGACTCCAGAGCGTGATTGCGCACGCTGATCTCGGCCTGTTCGGCGAACAACTCGCCGCCGAAGGATCCCGGAAACATACCCGAGTGGATCTGCTCACCGTCGGCGATAAGGGCATATCGCGCCAGCGGATTGTAGTGCTCCCAGCACGCCAACTGTCCGATCCGCCCGACCGCGCTGTCGACTGCCCGCAGTCCGCTGCCGTCACCTTGTCCCCAGACCATCCGCTCGTGGTAGGTCGGCGTGGTCTTGCGGCGGCGCTGAATTAAGGTGCCGTCGGCGTCGAACAACAACTGGGTGTTGTAGAGCGAACCACCGTCGCGTTCGTTGATGCCGATGGACACCACCATGTTGGCGGCTCGGGCCGCCGCACTGATCGCATCGACGGCCGGCGACGGTATGGCGACCGCCTGATCCATCAGCTTGAGGTGTTCCGTGCGCATCTCGAATGGACGCTGGACAAAGGAGAAGTACGGGTAGTACGGAATCACCGTCTCCGGGAAGGTCGCGAACTGCACGCCTTGCCCGGCCAATTGTTCGATCTTAGCGATTACTCGTTCAACCGTCCCCTCCCGGCTGTACAGCACCGGGCTGAGTTGTACTGCGGCGGCACGTATTACGGTCATGGGCCCCGATCCTTTGCCCGTGCCGGCTCGTGTTTAGCCGAGCCGTTCGATCATGGTGGCATTGGCCATTCCATCGGCCTCGCACATCGTCTGCAAACCATACCGCGTTCACGTCGCCGGCTGATACATCTCTTTGGCTGGCGCTGACGCGACACCGAGTTCGGCGGCGACGGCGTCGACCGCTTGCTGCGCCGCGGTGAGGTCCACCTGGCGGCCGGGGATGAAGTACGGCCCGATGTAGCGTTCGTAGTATCGCTGCGCTTCATCGCGCGTCAGTCGGTCGAGGAACCAGTTGACGTAGTCGACGGCCCGGCTTGGTTGTTCGACGAGGAACCGCAGCGCCCGCTGGTTGGCCCGCATCAGGGCCTGCAGGGCGGGGCTTTCCAGCGGAATATGGACGGGGTCCACCACGACACCCACGGTGGGGATCTGGAAGTGATCGCCGACCCAGGCCAGCACGTGAAAACCCTCTTCCTCGGCGACCTGTTCAGGTGAGAGCGTGCTGCCCACGTAGGCGGCGTCGATTGAGCCGTCCCGGAGCCGTCGCAGGTCCATCTGGTAGTCACCCGGATGCCGCACCACGCATTCCAGGTCGCGATCGGGGTCCAAGCCGTGCTTACGCAGGACGATCCGCGCGAAGGTACCGGGAGGATCGGAGCGGCCGTGGACCGCCAGGCGCCGCCCGCGAAGATCCGCCATCGACTTCACATCGGCGTTGCCGAGAAACCAGAACAGCGGATGATCGGTGCTGAAACTGACCGCTATCCAACCGATCCCGTCGGTCAGCCGCGACACCAGCGTTCGGCCCAGGCCGATCACCGCGCCGCGGCGCAGACGCTCCGCCGGCCAGCCGACCCCGTCACGGATCGCGACGTGGACGCCCTCATCCTCGAAGTAGCCCTCTTGGTCGGCGACATGGGCGACCAGTTCCTCATGGATACCACGTCCGACATAGGCCAGATCGATCGTCTCCACAGCTACAGCCCCCTTTCCGTCCATGGCAAGGCCACCATTGATCTCCACGCAATGGCCGGTGATGAAGCCGGAATCCTCGCTCGCCAAGAAGGCCACCGTCTTCGCTATCTCGTCGGGACGGACGAGGCGTCCCATGGGATTGGTCGCGCCGAGTTGACTCACCTCTTCGGCATTCAACAGCGCGTTCGCCGTTGTATCGGCCACCGTGGCGGGCGAAACGAGGTTAGCGGTAATTCCCTCCGGCGCCAGCTCGAGTGCGACGTACCGCACGAACTGATCCATTGCCGCCTTGGCGGTGCCCACCGTGATCATGCCTTGCCGGGGCCGGCGGGACAACACAGTGGTGAGAAAGATCAGCCGGCCGTAGCTTCGGGAAATCATTCCCGGCACAACGGCTTTGGTCACCAGATAGGCGGCATGCAGCTCTCGGTCCAGCTTGCCGCCGAGCTGCTCCCAGCTCAGGTCGGCGAACGAGGTGACATCGTAAGGGATTAACGCGTTGTGCACGAGAACGTCGACCCGGCCCCACCGCTGTGCGGTTTGCTCGAACATCGCGGCGACATCGTCGGGTGCGGTGACGTCGGCCCGAATCGCCACGGCCTCGCCGCCGGCCGCGGTCGCGGATCCGACCACCGCGTCTGCTTCCTCGGCACTGGACCGGTAGTTGACGACCACCCGAAACCCGTTCTCCGCGAGGACTAGTGCGGTCGCCGCGCCGATTCCCCGGCTGGCCCCAGTGACCACCGCAACACGACTCATCAGCGTTACCTCCGTGCCCTTTTAGTGACCGGGTAGCTGGCGACAATGCGTCTAATGACGCGTGCTGGCAAGCCCGAACCCTACGCCTGCTAAGGCTGGCAGGACAAGACGATGCTGCGAGGGCTATGGTGCGGAATCGACGTTGATGCATCCGCTGGAAGGAAGATGGCCATGGGTGATGACGACGTGCGGGCCGCGCTTCGGCGCCACTGGGAAGCCTCCGACGCCAACGACTTCGCGACGGAACACCAAATCTACCGAGCTGACGCGGTTCTCGAATATCCGCAATCGGGCGAGCGCATCCGGGGTCGAGCAAACATTGAAGCGTCGCGTGAGGCCCAGCCGAACACAAAACGCTTCACCGTGCGACGCATGCTCGGCGGCGGCGATCTTTGGATCAGTGAACTGGTCATGACGTATGACGGGCAACCGTCCTACGTGGTCAGCATCATGGAATTCGAGGGTGCGGAAGTGGTCCGTGAGACGCAGTACTTCAGCGACCCGTTCGAGCCGGGACCATCTCGGGCTCAATGGGTCGAACGAATGGACTGAACTGTCAAATCGGTTGGCATAGCCCCAGTTCACCGGCAGCAATTGGGATCCAGAACCGCACACAGCGCGACGAGGGACTCCCGACGAGCACGGTGGTACACATTCATTCCTCGTCGCTCAGACTCCACGATCCCTGCCCGGCGCAACTGTGTCAGGTGATGACTCACCGTCGACTCGCTAAGTCCTACTGCCGCAGCGAGGTCACAATTGCACACCTCACCGGCCTCCGAGCTGAACAGCAACGAAACGAGCTTGACCCGTGCCGGATCGGCCAGAGCTTTAAGTCGTGCCGCAATATCCAATGCAGCTTGGTCATCGACGGGCCCAGCCGCCACCGGCGAACAGCACACCGGCGCTGACATATCGACGACAGGCAAGGTCTTTGGCATGCCAACCATTCTGCCATAGTTTGTTTGACATATATCGAAAAGGTGGCAGGATCGAGGCTATCACGAGTTCGACATAAGCCACAGAGGTAGGGAGGCCTGTCATGCCCCGCGCTCAACTCGCTCTCAACGTCGACGACCTCGACGAGGCAATCACCTTCTACTCCAAGCTGTTCAACATCGCGCCGGCCAAGGTTAAACCGGGCTATGCGAACTTCGCGGTGACCCAGCCGCCGCTGAAGCTGGTCCTCATCGAAAACCCCGGCCACGGCGGAACGCTCAATCACCTGGGCGTCGAAGTGGAGTCCAGCGAGGCCGTACACGCCGAAATCGCGCGCCTGGCCGATCAGGGCATGTTCACCGAGGAAGAGATGGGAACCACGTGCTGCTTTGCCACCCAGGACAAGGTATGGGTGACCGGGCCCGCCGGGGAAAGGTGGGAGGTGTACACCGTGCTGGCCGACTCGGATTCCGAGAGCGGTGACAGGGCTGGCGCGCGTTCGTGACGCAGGCAATGCAGGAGCACGAAGACACCGCCGTTGTCGAAAGGCTCTCCGTTCTGGACCGGCTGCTGCCGGTCTGGATTGGCATTGCGATGGCCACCGGTCTGCTCGTCGGCCGGTTCGTGCCGGCATTGAATGCAGACCTGAATCATATGAAGATTGACGGTATTTCGTTGCCCATCGCGCTGGGTCTACTGGTCATGATGTATCCGGTCCTGGCCAAGGTCCGCTATGACCGGCTCGACACCGTGACCCGTGATCGCAGGCTGTTGCTCAGCTCGCTGCTGTTGAACTGGGTGATCGGTCCGGCGCTGATGTTTGCCATGGCGTGGCTATTGGTGCCCGATTTGCCCGAGTACCGCACCGGACTGATCATCGTCGGCTTAGCTCGGTGCATCGCGATGGTGATCATCTGGAACGACCTCGCCTGCGGGGACCGTGAGGCCGCAGCGGTACTGGTCGCCCTGAACTCTGTCTTCCAGGTTGTCATATTCGCCGTACTCGGTTGGTTTTATCTGGCGGTCCTGCCCGGCTGGCTCGGCTTGCAGCAGACCACCATCAGCACATCGCCGTGGCGGATCGCCAAGTCTGTACTGATCTTCTTGGGCATCCCACTGATTGCCGGGTATCTATCGCGACGGTTCGGGGAGAAGGCCAAGGGGCGGAGGTGGTACGAATCCCGATTCTTGCCCAAGGTCGGCCCGTGGGCACTCTACGGGTTGCTGTTCACCATCGTCATCCTGTTCGCACTGCAAGGCGACCAGATCCTCAGCCGCCCAATCGATGTCGCCCGCATAGCAATGCCCCTGCTGGCCTACTTCGCCATCATGTGGGGCGGTGGCTACATCCTCGGGGCGATGCTCGGGTTGGGCTACCAACGCACGACCACACTGGCATTCACCGCCGCCGGCAACAATTTCGAATTGGCTATCGCGGTGGCCATCGCCACCTTCGGCGCTACTTCCGGTCAAGCTCTTGCCGGTGTCGTCGGCCCGCTGATCGAAGTGCCGGTGCTCGTCGGGTTGGTCTACGTGTCGCTGGCCCTGCGACCCAGATTCGACCGGAGCGCCCGATGACCGACCGTCCCGGCACGCCGAGCCTGTTGTTCTTGTGCACCCACAACGCAGGTCGATCGCAAATGGCAATGGGTTTCTTCAAGCACCTTGCCGGTGGCCAAGCGTCCGTCTACTCAGGTGGATCCGAACCAGCCGACGAGATCAATCCTGCTGCCGTCGCTGCGATGGCCGAAGTCGGCATCGACATTGCCCGCGAGCATCCCAAGCGATGGACCAATGACATCGTCGAAGGCGCCGACGTGATCGTGACTATGGGCTGCGGCGACGCGTGTCCGTACTTCCCCGGCAAGCGATATGAAAACTGGGAGCTGGCTGACCCGGCCGGTCTAGGGGTGGATCAGGTGCGTCCGATTCGGGACGCCATTGAGTCGCGCGTTCGTCGCCTGATCGACCAACTGGGAGTCAAGCCACAACCACCTGGGTAGCCGGTGCCGCGAGCCCGATGGCGAGGCGTCGAGCGATCGGGACGAGGCCATCACCGTCTCAATAACGTGCGCGCCGACCTCGGGGAATATCGATAACTGCGCTGCGGATTCATATGATCAAAGGCACCTCCACAACAGGAACGAGGCACCCGGTGGCCGCAGAAGATTTGCCTGACAATGCACTGGAACTGCGTTCGTTGGTCACGTCGCAGGGCACGCTCGAGCTCTCACTGCACGATGTCCCGGTTCCATCCCCGACCGCTAATGAGGTCTTGGTACGCGTGGAAGCCTCGCCGATCAACCCGTCCGACTTGGGCGTTCTCATTGCCGGCGCCGACATGTCGACCGCCACGGTGGCGGGCACGCCGGAGCGCCCGAGCGTCACCGCGCCGTTGGGAGCGGAGGCACTGAAAGGGCTTTCCGCGCGGCTGGATAAACCGCTTCCGGTGGGAAATGAGGGCGCGGGCACCGTCGTGGCTGCCGGGTCGTCCTCAGCGGCCCAGGCCCTGGTCGGGAAAACGGTGGGGATCGCTGGCGGCGGAATGTACACGCAGTATCGGGTGGTCGATGCCTCCGCGTGCCTTGTCTTACCCGAGGGGGCGACGGCGAAGGATGGGGCGTCTTCCTTCATCAATCCATTGACAGCTCTCGGAATGCTGGAAACCATGCGCCGCGAAGGTCATTCAGCCCTGGTGCACACGGCTGCGGCGTCGAATCTGGGCCAGATGCTCGTCAAGCTCTGCAGCAGGGACGGGGTGCCGCTTGTCAACATCGTGCGCAAGCCCGACCAAGAGGAGCTGCTGAAGTCGCTGGGCGCGGTTCATGTCTGCAACTCGGAATCGCCGTCCTTCTCGACCGACCTCGTCGAGGCTCTCAAAGCGACGTCCGCGACGCTTGCGTTCGACGCCACCGGTGGGGGCACGCTCGCGAGTCAGATCCTCAGTGGCATGGAGGAAGCGGCCAGCACGAACACAGCGGAGTACTCACGCTATGGGTCGAGCGTCCACAAGCAGGTGTACATCTACGGCGGACTCGACACGAGTCCGACGACGCTCACCAGGAACTACGGCATGGCGTGGGGTGTCGGTGGGTGGCTGCTGACGCCGTTCCTCGCCAGCATCGGGGCCCTTTGGCAGGCTCCGGGCCCGTGTGGCCGCGGAGCTCACCACGACGTTCGCCAGCACCTACACCCGGGAGGTTTCACCCGCCATGCTCAGGCCCGACGCGTTCCATGCTTACGTCAAGCGAGCGACCGGGGAGAAGTTCCTCGTAACGCCGGTTTCCTCGAGCTCAAGTTTGCCCACCCCGTTACCTCGAAATCACTAAAGTTCCAGGCCGGAACCTGGGGGGAGGTCCATCGCCTCTACATCAGCCTTGAGGACCCGGATGGCTTCATCGCCGCGCTGAAGGCTCATCCAACGGATTGAGACGTAGCGGCTCAGGCGCCCAAGAATGCGGCGATTGCCGGCCATGCGGCCGGATCCTGCAACAGGAAAAGGTGGCCGCTCTCGTAGACGTGCAGCGTGGCGTTGGTGATCCTGTCGACGATGGCCCGGCCGTTGGCCACCGGTGCGATGTCGTCGGGGTGCGCGGCGAACCACTCAGCCGTCCAGCGGCGGTCCGCCAAGTTGAGGGACCGGAGTCCGCGATCGAGGGTCGGCAGATCCGCCATTGCCTCCAGCGGGTAGGACGCGAAGGCGCCGCCGGGTGAGGTGGCCATGAGGGCCATCCGGTCGATCCGGTCTGGGAAGGTCACCGCGACTTCCTGCGCGACCATGCCGCCGTAGCTCAACCCGGCCAACGCCATTCGGTCCCAACCGACGGCGTCGAGCAGCGCGGCCACGTCCGCGGCAACGTCGGCCATTGCATACGGCTCGGTTACGGGCGCGCTGCGTCCCATGCCCCGGTAGTCGAAGGCCAGCAGCTCGAATTGCGCTGACAACTTCTCAAGCAGCGGGCGGGTCGAATCCAGTGTGGTGCCAGATCCGTTGCAGTACAGCAGTCGTGGACCGTCACCGGCGCGCTCATAGTGGAGCGCGACCCCGTTACAGGCGGCAGTGGGCATCGCCGGCGAGGATACCAGTGGCGGGCAGCCTCTGGTCAGACAAATGCGCTCACTAAATAGGTTTGGGTGAGTAACGTGCTCCACGTTTGGTCGTTGAAGGAATCCTGAGGCGGCGTGAAATCGATACCGCGCTCGGTGAGGTCGTCGCAGAATCTCGATATCGCCGTTTCGACGTCGAGGTCGTCTTCGTGCTCGTCGTAAGCGAGCGCCTCACGTTCGTCACGGAAGGTAATTGCCCACCACAGCAATGAGATTCGTACTTGGTCATTCGGCAAGTTCCGATGACCGAGGTGCCGTCCGTTATCTCCCAGCGTCGGTCGCCAGGCCGAATCTCGGATTGCACGGTGAGCTTGATCTGATCTTGGAAGTGCTGGGCGTCTCCAATCGCGCCGACTTGATGGAACATCAGATCGTTGTCACCAAAGAGCGCGACATTTCCGAACGGTCCGCGTTCGCACTCGGAGGGATGGTCGATGCCCCGCGGCGAGTATTCGTACTCGCCATCGGTTCCGTCGTAAAACCAGCTGAGTGCGCCTGCGACTCGAACCGCCCATCGTTCGAAGAGGCCGGACACCCCCATCACCTTGGGAAACCAGAGCGGAGTCTTCGGGGAGATGCCTCGATAGGTTGGGAGATCGACGTGGCGGTATCCTGCCGCCATCGGACCCATCACGTTCACAACGAGTGCTTGAATGATCTTCGCTCCGAAGAGTTTTCCAGCTCCTTCATTGAATAGCGGATCATCTATTGGTGCTTGGATTGACGCGTCAAGAGGGTTGGTGTCGGCTGCCCAAGTGGTCCGGAACCACGGGTCCAGTGGCGCTGATTGCAGCATCTCGCTGTACCCCGCGCCGGCAATCATCAATGGGTACGGAGCGTGATCGAGAATCGTGCGCCGAACAGCGTCACGGTCAGCGTAGGCGGGCTGGACACGTAACGGTGCGACGGTCACCGGCCCTATTTTTGCTGTCGCCATTGATGCACCTCCATCGACCGTGATCTTTCTTCGTAACCGAAGATCAACGGAAACGCCAGCAACCTTCCGTCGCCGCCGTAGACTGTCCCGGGCTGTGCGCTTGACGCGAAGCTCTAACCGCGACAGAGGATCCACCGGATGAATCCCGTCATCATTGAATGCGCCATCAACGGCGTCACATCGAAGGCGACCAATCCCCACGTGCCTGTCGAGCCGCCGGAGATCGTTGCAGATGCCCTCGGCTGTATAGAGGCCGGCGCGGCAATCATCCACAATCACATCGACCGTTACGGCCTCAGCGTGGAGCAGGCGGTCGAGCGCTACCTGGAAGCTTGGCGGCCCGTGCTCGCTGCTCGGCCGGATGCCCTGCTGTATCCAACGGTCCACTTCGATCAGCGATCTTCAATTTCCTACGAACACCTCCTCCCACTCGCCGCAGCCGGTATGCGGGTCGGGCTTACCGACCCCGGGTCGGTCAACCTCGGCGGCACGGACGCCGACGGCATACCTGCGGGGCCGTTGGTCTACAGCAACTCCTTCGAATCGATCCGCCGGGCCTTCGACATCTGTCGCGACGCGAAACTGGGCCCCAGTCTGGCCATCTACGAACCCGGGTTTCTCCGGGCGACTCTCGCGTGGTGGCGCGCGGGCCGACTGCCCCAGGGGGCGATGATCAAGCTCTACTTCTCGACCGAACGCGGTTACCTGGGAGCGCCTTTCGGGTTGCCCCCGACGGAGCGCGCGCTTGACGCTTACCTGGAATTGCTTGACGGATGCGACATTCCGTGGGCTGCCTCGATCGTCGGCGGCGACCTGTGCGCGAGCCCCATTGCCGAACTGGCGCTGGAACGCGGCGGACACCTCCACGTGGGGCTCGAGTTCTACGGCGGCGATCGCACTCCGACCAATCTCGAGCTCGTGACCGAAGCCGCAGACCTTTGCCGCCAGCTCGGCCGCTCCGTGGCAACGCCCGATCAGGCAGCGCGAATCCTCGGTCTACCGCAATGTCTTTCGTGAGCCGCTTGGACCGAGGGAGATTTTGCAGTCCGAGTAGGGGTGTCTCCGGTCAACAAAATGTTGCACGAGACGTCGTGAGTCTGCTGACGTACCCGTGCTCGACCACAGGTGACGTCGGAGACAGGCTCCGCCAGCTAACCGAGACTACAAGCACGGGGACCGCTGATGTACTACTGGTCAGGCCGCCCGCACACACCGTCTGCAGCCCGTAGCGTCCGCCCCGTGTTGGAGTACATCGGAGGTCTCACCCGTTGCCAGCCGTGCTCGGCGGGGTCCTCTTCTAGCTCGAAGTAATAAGAATGACACCGGTAACCAGCACGATGGCACCGATTGCGCGGTGCGGGGTAATTGAGTGCGCAGTGATCCCGAACCACCCAAAGTGGTCGATAAGTATCGACGTAAGAAGGTTGGCGCTTACGGTCAGTGCTGCGTAGATTCCGGCGCCTACCGTCCCTATGAACAGCAGACCAGCGACCACCGCGAGGGCGCCGACGATTCCGCCTAACGGTGCTCACCAGGGCATGCTGGCAAGCCCCGCGGCGGTCGGTAATGGCCGAACGAATACCGCAGCGATCACGAGAAAAACCGGCACAATGAGACCGAAAGACATCAGCGTGGCTAGCCATGGGTTCACCAGAGAAACGCGAAGGGCGTTATTCATCGGGCCGCCCATGGCTTGTAGCACTCCGCCAGCGACGATCAACGGAAATACCCATAAGGTGCTAGTAGAGGTCATTAACAGGCTCCTTCAATTTCGGGCGGCTGGCTTCGGGCCAGGACCGCAGTACGCCTACAAGTGAGTAGGCGAGCGGACTGTCGTGAGAGGCATTGTGAGACAACCACATTTGGCCCATGCTCGGTGGGGATCAAGCGGTCGCAAATTCAAATCCTGTCAGCCCGACGCAACGACTAACACCGTCAACCGCCCGGCTTGCTGCGCCGCCGAGGTCTGCCGTATTATGTCGGCTTGTTGACCGGAGCGGAATCCTTCTTCGGCAATTCTCAGATGCAGGTCGCCGTCGGCCTCGTGGCGCCCTGTTTGCATTAGCCATCAGCATCAGCTTCCGGTCGGCCAAAAAATCGACTCTACTGGTGGGGTTACCCCGGCTCAGTGAATATCTTCTGCGCCGTCCGGAGGTGCAAGCCCAAGCGGGTGCAAGCCGAGAAACGAAGCTAGGGCAGCGATGTGGCCAATTCGCGAGCCCGTGGCTTGTGGAGGGGTTGTGTTCGTCGATCTGAGGCGTACCGTTCGCCTTGCGACGGGCTGGGAGAGGGGCTGCATTTAGCCCCGTTGAAGGTGGACGAAGGCGTGCAGCCTTGGACGTTAATAAAGCAGCGTCGAAAATCTGGCCCTGTCCACCGCTTACTCGAGAACTAGCAGCGCTTCAGCGGCAGGGCTTTTCCAAGGCTGGTACATATCCGGGTGCTGCTGTATCAGCGCGAGGAGACCAGGGTATCCACATCGCCAACGCTGGCCTCGGCGGCGAATCGGCCGGCATCATCGCATCGCAATTACATTGGGTCTCAGTCGAGCGACGGTGCACCGCGTGCTACCACAGCGCGCTCATGAAAGGCCTAAAAGCCGCCGCGGACTGGTTTAATCGCAATATCGCGCGCCACCTCCAATGCTGCTCTGTGGGGCTTCCTGGACTGACACGCAGGTCGGTCACCTGACAGGCTGCCATGGGGGTGTGCTGGTGGCGTACGCTCACGTGTGAGCCGATTCGTTGTCAGCGATGGTTAACCGCGATTCGCCACGGGTGACCCCTACGGGCAATGTGATTCCTCCGCCTGTCCCGCGCTCGCGAGGCAGACGCTGCCGACCGCGAAGGAACCCACCTGTGAATTGTGCGGCCCTTACCATGGCGCGACGACCAAACATCCCTAGACCGGCTTTCGCTAACAACAGGCGTGCCAACGTGATCGATGGGTGCGGCAAGCGAGGGCTGCGGTACGTCCGATGAGTTATCCGATCGTGGGCCGATACCAAGCCAATCCCATCCGGCTATCGGTGGCTGTCGAACTCGGCCACGAGATCGACGGCGCGTGGTGGCCACACGCAGATCGCATCACCAATGAATTACCGAACCTCGTCGCGGCCCTGACTCCCTTGCTTGGAGACATTAACTCCATCAATGTCAACTGGTCACCGCTCCAACGACCACCTGACCTCAACTGGCGGGGATGGGAACACAAACGCCAGCACGTAATGACCCTCAGCGGTGCGCAGAGTTCCGTTAACCTGCTGATCATCTGTTACACGACCAACACCGCACTGGCCGTAATGCTGATGCGCTGTGCCGCCAACCGACCCATTGACGCTGCTGACCGCGACAAACCCGCATTCCTCACCGCGGGCTCGATCCTGCGGGCCGCCCAACAACAACGTGCCGTTCCCGCACCTCAGACCGAGTGCTCTCAACCGAGCCAGGCGTGACCGTGAGCGTTCGGGCCCGATCCGCGACGGCGATACGGAATCGTTCGGACACGCTGGGAGGCAACGTGATCGAGCCGCCGAAGGACTATCGCGTCAATCAATGAGCCTGTCATACGCACCGCACAGGAACGTGAGAGCGTCGCGATTGAGCGCGAGCGGATCGCCGAACAGCGCGAGGGCATTGCGGTTGAGCGCGGACATTTTGCACGTCTGCGCGAGGGGTTGGCGGCCAAAAGAGAGGAACTGACCGAAGCAGTCGAGCGCTCGGCGCACAGCCAAAGAGGCTTGTCAGTGGACGGCGGTGCCGAAAAGATGCCCGACGCCGTAGGTAAACGCGAGTCCTGCTGCTCCGCCGACTACGACGCGCAGCACCGCGCGCCATACTTGTGCATTGCCGATTCGGGCGCTGGCCGCCCCGGTGAGCGCCAACGCGGCGAGCACCGCTACAAAGGTCACCGGGACCCGCCACGCGTTGGGAGGCAACAGGATAGCCACGAGCGGCAGCAGCGCCCCAATGAGGAATGAGGCCGCCGACGCCGCCGCGGCCTGCCAGGGGTTGGCCAAGTCTTCGGGATCGATATTGAGTTCGGCGTGAGCGTGGGCAGTCAGCGCGTCGTGAGCGGTCAGCTCTTTGGCTACTTGCGCGGCGGTTTGAGCTGAAAGACCTCGTCTTTGGTAGATGGCGGCGAGCTCGGCCAATTCTGCATCGGGTATGTGCCGCAACTCGTTCCGCTCGATGGCTAGTTGGGCCGTTTCGCTGTCGCGCTGGCTTGAAACCGAAACGAATTCACCCAGGGCCATGGACACCGCACCGCCTACCAGGGCCGCCAGCCCGGCGGTGAAGATCGGACCGCGCAGTGGGGTGGCCCCGGCCACGCCGACCACGATGCCAGCCACCGAGACGATGCCGTCGTTGGCGCCAAGCACCGCTGCGCGCAACCGATTCAGTCGGCTAGTGCTGTGGCCGGCGTGTGGCTCGGCGGTGTGCGTTGGTTCCTCATTTGCCGCGCCATCTGCTTGTTGGCGGGTCGGCTTCATCGGTTGATTCGGATATCGCTGATCGTCGCCCATGTCGCCTAGCCAAGCGCATATTCATAGGTGGCGCCAGCAAGCCCAGCCTCATCAAACTTCCCGATCACAGACGTTGTTAGCCTTGCCTTGGCCACCATCAAAGGCGTTATGATCGCGCCCGCCCGAACTCGCGGCACGCCGATTCCAGCCAACAGAACAACGCCGCACTTTGGCGCTTGAGGACCTCTATGACCGTCATTCATGGCCTGCCCGCCCACGTGCTGTTTGTGCATTTCCTCGTCGTTCTTGCACCGCTGACGGCACTGCTCGAGATTGCTTGTGCCCTGTGGCCCGCAACTCGCCGTGGACACCTTGTCTGGTTCACCGCCATCCTGGCCGCCGTGACAACAGTGCTAACGCCGATCACGGCACATGCCGGTGGATGGCTGTATGACCTGCGGCGCAACCCCGACCCGATCCTGCGCAAGCACGCCGAGCTCGGCGATACCATGATCTACTTCGCCATCGCGCTACTGATCGTCGCGGTCGCGCTTTTGGTGCTGGGTTTGGTTGAACGTCGATCCAGCTCGCGTCACGCGGCGGTCAGAGTCACCGTCGCAATTGTGGCCATCGCCGTCGGTATTGCAGTGATGGTCCAGACCTACCGCATAGGGGATGCAGGCGCGCAATCAGTGTGGGGCAACGAGATCGCGCACCTCAACCAGACCAAGCCCAAGTAGGAATCTGCGCCGTGATTTCATCCTAGGCATCGGCGCCGCCTTCTCACGGGCGTGTCGGCGGCTAGCGCCCCTACGCCTAAGGGGCGCATTGGGCTTCATGTGCGCTGCTGGGTCTGGGGGAGCCGCCTAGCTCGACCGCTCGATGATGGTGGCGTTGGCCATGCCGCCGCCCTCGCACATCGTCTGAAGCCCGTACCGTCCGCCGCGCTGTTCGAGCGCGTTGAGCAGCGTGGTCATGATCCGCGCACCGCTAGCGCCGAGCGGGTGGCCGATGGCGATTGCACCGCCGTTGACGTTGGTCTTGGCCAGATCCGCGCCAGTGTCGGCAGCCCACGCGAGCACGACGGGCTCGCGGCGAGGCGATAGGGCATTCGAAGGTTGCCGAAATCCTTATACGGTCGCGGGGATGAGGGCGCTAATGTCTTCGCCTTGAAGGAGTTTCACGGTCAGCGACACGTCGAAGTAATCCGTCCAGCGGGTGATCTTCCCGTTGTCGCCGACAACGAAGGTACCCATCACCGGGACTGCTGGCTTGCTGCCGTCCGGTGCCTGGATGTAGTCGAGTCGTTCGGTGAGAACGACCGGGCCGTTGCTGGCGATATTTACGATCTCGAATGCGTATGCGTCAGGAAACATTGAGAACTGCGCTCCCATGTTCTCGAGAATGGCCTCGACCCCGGTAAATGCGGGCATGCCGACGTTCTGATACACGGCATCGTTGGCCAGGTGTGGTCTCAGGGCCTCAGGATCGCGCCTTTCCATCAGCGCGCAGAACTGGCGTACGACTTCGACAGGGTCGGGCATTAGGAACCTCCACTAATCGGATTGGATTGATACAGCTGGAACGTGGCGACGCGAGGCCGCGTGACACGGCGGTGATCACAACAACGCTGCTCGACTCACCCATTGTTGGGCCCGCACCGCCCGCCGTCGGCTGGCGGTTTCACGTTTGGTCGTCCATCAGGCTGACCGCTCATCCTTTTCGACCAGATTCCAGCGGAGAACGGGCCCTGCTGGCCGTTCTTCTCGTAGTAGCCCTGCGGATCGAAGACCTTCGCATCGGGGTACGGCCACGGGCAGGCGACGGATGTGGCAGCTCCCGACCATTTGATTGCGGTGAACGCTGCCCCATACACCAAATAAGCGACGTTGACGATGACGAGCATCACCAGGAAACCGCCGAGCACCGGCCGACTCGGAAACAGCCGGACCCGACTGGCCAACTTCTCCGCTACCGTGCGGCCTGTGTCGTCCCGGTAAATCAGGACCCCGGCCGGGATCATCACGAGCGTGACCAAAGTGGATTCCCAAAGCAGCGGGAATTGGTGGGGTGTCCCAACGAAAATCGAGCCGAACGGGATCACCTGGGCGTAGATGTACATGCCCGTGCGGACCAGCGTGACCTCCAGGATCATGTCGATGATGAATCCGAAGAACAAGATCCACAGGCCGAGACTGATCAGCGGGTGACGCCACACGAAAGAGTCGACGGGCCGACGGGCCTGAATCTTGCGCAGCACCCAAATCGCCGGGAAGTAGGGCCCGAGTTGAAACATCACATAGCCAATGACGACGAATGGCTCGATTGTCGGTGAGAGCGACACCAGCGGCCAAGACTCCGGAAAGTGCCAGAGCCGTGGGTTGTACACGGCGTAGGGCGCCCAGTTCATCATCGGGTCTTGCCAGACGATGATCGTGGTGACCAAGCCCATCAGCAAGACCGGATGAGCCCCGTACTTGCGCCAGCCCCAAACGAACGCTGCGGTAAGCCCGACGACCGCGATAATCGTGAACACCTGGAGCACGGTGAGCCAATGATCGAATCCGAATAACGGCTTCACGGGCCGGGGTGCCCCCGTCACCCCCGGGTTGCCAACCCGCGCATCGGGGTAATTGCGCGCGTTCCACGCGATAGCCGCGACCGCACCGACACCGAGGACGGCGACAAGCCAAGCCCAAACAGACCCGGCCATCGGCCGCTTCCGCGCCGTATCCGGCTTTCTGGACGGCACTATGGTTTGCTCGCTAGTCATCGCTTACTCCTCACCAAATGGTCGACATGTGCGCCTCAACGACCGCACGTTTGCGTTGCGCCCGCTGCGAAGGATGTCAGCCCAACGCCCTTGTAGCGGGCAATGATTCGCTCGTATTCACGCCTATTGCGCGCTAACGGTGTTTCAGTGATTCGACTGGGCAACCATCGGTAAGCCATCCGGAGCAGCTTGGTCAGCAACGTGAACTCGATGTCGTGGCGGCGGGTCCACCTCATGGGCACCAATGCACGCGCACGGGGGTGCATAATGCCGAACCCGAGCACGGCAACCATATGTCCCCCGGCCGGCCCTAATAGCTTCCATAGTGGGTCCGTGACAGCCGGGACATAGTCGGGGCGTCGGGGTCGCAGCGTGGCGTTCATCACGATGTCGAGAGCGGTTGTGTGCCTTAGCGTCTCGGTGGCCATTTGGTCGTAGTACGTGCACAGCTCCTCGTAGCTCTCGGTGAGCTGTCGTGCACGACCGGGCATCAGCAGGTCTGCGCAAAGAGCACGGAAGCGGTCCCATATCGCCTGGTTATCGGCCGCGCTGAGCCGCTCGCCGGTGAGCGCGAGGAACGCTCCTCGGTGCATGAAGAAGATGCTGATCAGATTCCAGTTCCACGGCTCGGGGCTGAGCGCGCTATAGCGGACGCCGTCGGGCCCAACGCCTTTCACGTCGCGGTGTAGCTGAATCAACCGGTGCGTTTCCTCGCGGCGGTCCGCGCTTCGTGCGATGAACGCCAGTTGGTCCGAGGCAGCCGTCCGGCGTGCGCGGCCAAACGGGTCGTCGCGGATCCGACCTGTGTCCACTAGCGACGCTGAGACCGCTGGATGCATCATTTCGTCGAAAAGTGCGGGGCTGAACAGCGCGAGGAACCGAGACCCGGCCACTCGCTCGAATCGATCCGCTACAGATACGACCGGTTGGCCCACGGATCCAGCGGGCACGTCCGGAGGCTTAACCGGCATGTCCGCACACTCGACCGACACTTCCCGAGATTCGACCGACATGGCATCCCTTATATCTCACCGGGCAATTCTGGTGCACCCCGGCACCAGAAGGTAATGTGGTGCCACACTGCACCAAAAATTTCGGTTGGTCAAGGGCATCAGGGACAATGCAGACGATGGCTTCAGCGACTCGCACCTACGGCGGCGTCACTGCCGGACAACGTCGCGCCACCCGCCGCGCAGCACTGATCGAGGCGGCGCTCGACCTGTTTGCCGAAGAGGGCGCACGAGCGGTATCGAAACGTGCGGTGTGCGCTCGCGCACGACTCAATGACCGCTACTTCTACGAGCATTTCACCGACTCGGATGCATTGCTCGAAGCCATCGCGCGCGACCTGACTGCCGAGGGATTGGAGGCCGTGAACGCTGCGACGCGTCGCGCAGCGCCCGACATCCACACGCAAGTCCAGGCCACCGCCGAGGCAGCTCTTGAGTTCCTTACCGCCGATCCCCGGCGCGGCCAGCTACTTCTACGCTCCCACACATCCGAGGTTCTGCAGCGCGCCCGCTTGGACAGCACCCACGCGATTTCTAAGGCCATGTCCGCGATGATCAGGGCGCCGCTCGGTGTTGCCGCCGGCAGTCAGCTCGACACCGATCTGGCTGCCTTCGCACTCGTGAGCGGTGCAATGGAAGTGATCGCCGGATGGCTACGCGGGGACTTCGTGACCAACGTCGAACACATCGCTGGCATTGTCGCCGGATTGCTGTTGGCCGTCGCCGACATCTCCACATCGCTCCCTGGACCGCCGAACGAGACGTTCGTTGCCGCCCATCCCTGACCGAATCGACTACCAGCCGCCGGTCCGATGGTCCGCTGTGAAGCGGTGGGAGGTCATCGCCTACCGACGTAAGCCATCGCCTCGAACCGCCAGCGTCTCTTCTCTCTCCGTCAAAATCCGAGGTAATCTGGCTGCTCGCAGGCTCCAGTCGTGAAGAGCGGCGATCCTCGGCGATTCATGCCGGACAAGGGAAGTAGCCTCGCATTTGATGACCTCGGATTTATGCCAGAACTTGGCGACCGGTCGCTGCTGCCGCCGTCTTGCAGCACTCGACGGAGAAGCGCCCACTCGCTGAGTGGCCAGGGTCGGACCGCTCTTTCCGTTATGCGCAGCACGACCCCGACCTTCTGTGACTAGGCAGCAACGTCCATGGGCGCACCTTATCGGTTGGTGAGCGGTGCACGCACTGGGATTTTCGCAGTGATTACCTGGCCGCGTGAAAAGCAGAACCCCCTGCCCTAAGCGAGGCGGGCACGGGGAATCTGCTCGTGTAAAGGTTGGAGGGTTAGCCCAGTCGCTCGATGATAGTGGCGTTGGCCATGCCGCCGCCCTCACACATCGTCTGCAAGCCATAACGGCCGCCACGCTGTTCAAGCGCGTTGACGAGCGTCGTCATGATGCGGGCACCGCTCGCGCCCAGCGGGTGGCCAATGGCGATGGCCCCGCCGTTGACATTGGTCCGCTCTAGTACGCGCTTCTGCTCCCCATCTACGTCCTTTGCCCACGCGAGCACGACGGGCGCGAACGCCTCGTTCACCTCGAACAAATCGATGTCGGCCAGCGTCAGCCCGGCGCGCTGCAACACCTTCTCGGTCGCTGGGATGACCCCGGTCAGCATGTAGAGCGGGTCGGAGCCCACCACGGTCGTGGAGTGAATCCGGGCCAGCGGACGCAGCCCGAGCTTGTGGGCGAGCTCACTGGTGGTGATCAAGACCGCGGCGCTGCCGTCGGACAGCGGCGACGAGTTGCCCGGCGTAATCTCCCAATTAATTTGCGGGAAGCGGGCTTTCATCGCCTCGCTGTAGAACGCCGGCTGCAGAGTAGCCAAGGTCTCCACCGTGGTGGCGGGCCGGATGATCTCGTCGGTTTCCAGCCCGGCGATCGGGATCAGCTCGTTGTCGAAAAGCCCGTCTTTGGTTGCGCGCGCGGCCTTCTCATGGCTGGACGCGGAAAACTCGTCGAGCTCGGTGCGCGAGAAGCCCCACTTCGCGGCGATCAATTCGGCGCTGATGCCCTGTGGCACCAAGCCTTCGGGGTAGCGGTGTGCCATGTCCTCGCCGAACGGATTGCTGCCCGGCAGCACCGAGCTGCCCATCACGACGCGGCTCATCGACTCCACGCCGCCGGCGACGACAAGGTCGTAGGCACCGGCGAGCACGCCCTGGGCGGCGAAGCTGATGGCCTGCTGGCTGCTGCCGCACTGACGGTCGATGGTCACGCCGGGAACGGTTTCGGGGAACCCGGCGCCCAGCAGCGCATTGCGCGCGATGTTGACGGCCTGATCGCCGACCTGGGTGACGGCGCCGGCGATGACATCGTCGATCTGCGCGGGGTCCACTCCGGTGCGGGCCACCAGTTCACGCAGGCTGTGCGCCAGCAGGTCGGCGGGCAGCACGTCGTGCAGCGCGCCGCTGGCCTTGCCCTTGCCGATCGGCGTACGGACGGCACCGACGATGACGGCGTCGCGCCCCTGGTGACTGGTCATAACTCCTCCTTGAGTCCAGAGCTAGATATCGCTAGCTATACCCAGGTGAACGCCTAGGTATACTAAATGCAACCCAGGATGGAGGTGATTTAGGTGACATTCCTGCAAGGTGTGCTGGCCGATCGCGAGAAATGGTCGGCGGTCGGAGAGTGCGCGATAGAAAAAACCATGACGGTGCTCGGCACCAAATCCGCCATGCTGATCCTGCGCGAGGCGTACTACGGCACCACTCGGTTCGACGACTTCGCCCGCCGAGTGGGCATCACCAAGGCCGCCACGTCCGCGCGGCTGGCCGAACTGGTTGACCTCGGGCTATTGACCCGCCAGCCTTACCGCGAACCCGGGCAGCGCAGCCGTGACGAGTACGTGCTCACCGAGGCCGGCGTCGATTTCATGCCGGTGGTCTGGGCGATGTTCGAGTGGGGGCGACGGCACCTGCCGGGCCACAACCAGCTGCGGCTTACACATCTGGGTTGTGGCGCGGATGCGTCCGTCGAAATCCGCTGCACCGAAGGCCATCTGGTGCCAACCGACGAGCTCGGCATGCGCCTGGTCAGGTCTGCGAAGGGCTGATCTGCCGCGAGCGTGCGCAGATGTACACACCTCTCGGCGTGTCGCTGCGCAAACACGCACGCTCGGCGGGGGACGTCACTGCTCCCGGAGCGCCGCGAGCAGCCGCCTCGCGGCGGCGACGCGGCGCACGGCGGGCCCGGACAGCGCGTCCAGCGCGCATTCGGGGTCGGCCGGCGGCCCCATGTGTCCGCAGCCGCGCGGGCAGTCCTGGATCGTCTCGGCCAAGTCAGAGAAAGATGACAGCACGTCGCCGGGTTCGATGTGGGCCAGCCCGAACGAGCGGATGCCCGGAGTATCGATGACCCAACCGGAACCCGGTAGCGAGTCGCCCAGCGGCAGCGCCACCGACTGCGTCGAGGTGTGCCGGCCCCGGCCGATATCGGTCACCTCGCCGACAGCCCGATCGGCCTCGGGCACAAGGCGATTCACCAAGGTCGACTTGCCGACCCCGGAATGTCCGAGCAGCACGGTGATCTTGCCGGGAAGCAACTCGGCCACCGCGAGCAGGGGATCGTCGACGCCTGCGGCGATCACCGTCAGGTCCAGGTCGACGAACTGCTCGGCGAACGGTTCGGGTGGGGCGAGGTCGGTCTTGGTCAGGCACAGAATCGGTGTCAGCCCGCCGGCATAGGCGGCGATCAGCGCCCGGTCCACCAGTCCGGTGCGCGGCGGCGGATCGGCCAGCGCCACCACCATCAGGAGTTGGTCCGCGTTGGCGACCACCACGCGTTCGTTGGGGTCGGTGTCATCGGCGGTGCGCCGCAACACCGTTCGCCGTGGACCGCGCCGCACGATGCGGGCCAGGGTGTCCGTGCGCCCGGACAGGTCACCGACGATGTCGACGTCGTCGCCGACAACGATGGGGGTGCGGCCGAGCTCGCGCGCCCGCATGGCCGTGACGCGGCGATCGGGACGGCCGCCCAGCACGCATCCCCAGCGGCCCCGGTCGACGCTGACCACCATGGCGGACTCTGCGTCGGCGTGCTCGGGACGGGTCTTGGTGCGCGGTCGCGAGCCCCTGCCGGAGCGTACCTTGACGTCGGACTCGTCGTAGTCGCCGGATCTCAACTGCTGGAACCCTCCAGCATCTCGGCCCACAGCCGCGGGAACTCGGGCAGCGTCTTGGTGGTTGCGCCGATGTCGTCCACCGTGACGCCGGCTGTCCGCAACCCGACGATCGCGCCGGCCATCGCCATCCGATGATCGGCATAGGCGCGCCACGTGCCCGGCTTCAGCGGGGTCGCGGTGATCACCAGGCCGTCGGGTGTCTCTTGACAGTCGCCCCCGAGGCGGTTGATCTCGGCGCTCAGTGCTGCGAGGCGGTCCGTCTCATGGCCACGCAGATGGGCGATGCCGCTCAGCCGTGACACCGATCCCGGGTTGGCCAGCGCCGCCAGTGCCGCCACCGACGGGGTCAGCTCGCCGACGGCGCGCAGGTCGACATCGAAGCCTCCGAAGCCTGCGTAGCTTGCCGGTCCGCGTACCTCGAGAAGTGAATCAGTGTGGCTGACAACGGCATTGAGCTTGCTCAAAACGTCCAGGATGTCGTCGGCGGGTTGCACGCTGGTCGCCGGCCAGCCGGTGATGCGCACCGTGCCGCCGGTGACCACGGCCGCCGCCAGGAATGCGACCGCGTTCGTGAGATCGGGTTCGACGTCCCAGTGCCGGGCTGCGACCGCGCCGGGCCGCACCTGCCATCGGTTGCCGACGGAGTCGTCGACATCGACCCCGGCCTGCCGCAGCATCGCTACCGTCATCGCGATGTGCGGCGCCGACGGCAGCGTCGAACCGGTGTGTTGAACGGTCAGGCCCTCGGTGAACGACGCCCCGCCCAGCAACAGCCCGGAAACGAACTGCGAGGACGCCGACGCGTCGATGGCCACGGTGCCGCCGGCGACCGATCCGCCGCCGTGCACCTGAAACGGCAGACCGGTGCCGTCGACGGGGACGCCCAGGCCGCGCAGCGCGTCCAGCAGCGGTGCGATGGGCCGGGCCCGGGCTTGCTCGTCTCCGTCGAAGGTCACCGGCACATCGGCCAGCGCCGCCAGCGGCGGAACAAAACGCAAAACCGTGCCGGCCAGGCCGCAGTCCACCCGGGCGCCCGCGCCGGGCGCAATTCGGCCGCTGACGGTCAGCTCGGTCCCGTCTCCGTCGACGCGCAAGCCCAGGCTCCGCAGCGCTCCGATCATCAGGTCGGTATCGCGGCTGCGCAGCGCTCCGCCGATCGTCGAGGTGGCTCGCGGGGATCCCAAGCCCTGCGCGGCCGCCAGCGCCGCGAGCACCAGCGCGCGGTTGGTCTGCGATTTCGAGCCGGGAACGGTCACGGTCGCGTGCACAGGGGATGGCGCGACGGGTGCCGGCCATGTGCTCACCGGTCCATCATTGCTTGTCATGCGGCTCTGCCACCATGGAGCCATGTGTGGGCGTTTCGCAGTGACGACGGATCCGGCCCTGCTGGCCGAGAAAATCAAGGCGATCGACGAGGCTACCGGTGCTTCGAACGCGCCGAATTACAACGTCGCGCCCACCAATACGGTCACGACCGTTGTGACCCGGCACAGCGAGCCCGATGACGACCCCACCCGGCGGGTGCGGCTCATGCGCTGGGGATTGATCCCGCCGTGGGTCAAAGCCGGCGCTGACGGCGCGCCGGATAACAAAGGCCTGTTGCTGATCAATGCCCGGTCCGACAAGGTAGCCAGCTCGCCGGCTTTCCGTGGTTCGGCGAAGAGCAAGCGCTGCCTGGTGCCGATGGACGGCTGGTACGAATGGCGGGCCAACCCCGATTCGGCTGCGGGTAAGAAGACGGCCAAGACGCCGTTTTTTATGCATCGCGGCGACGGCGACATGTTGTTTATGGCGGGGCTGTGGTCCGTGTGGAAACCGGCCAAAGATGCTGAACCACTGCTAAGTTGCACGATCATCACCACCGATGCCGTGGGGGAGCTGGCCGAAATCCACGACCGTATGCCGCTGATGCTGGCCGAGGACGACTGGGACACGTGGCTGAACCCCGATGCCCCACTGGATCCCGAGCTGCTGGCCCGGCCGCCGGACGTGCAGGACATCGAGCTGCGCGAGATTTCGACGCTGGTCAACAGCGTGCGCAACAACGGGCCTGAGCTACTCGAGCCGGTCGAGCCGCAGCCCGAACAAATCAGGCTGCTATAGGCAGTCCGGCCCGTCGGGGGGATACTGCAAGGCGCGGGGGATTTCGACACGTCGGAAAAGGGGTCCCCATGACCGCAGTCCAGCCCAAGACCGAAGCCACGACCATCATGGTGCGCAACCCCGCGGACGGATCCGTCGTCGGCGCTGTGCCGATCGAGACGCCCGCTGACGTCGCAGCCAAGGCCCGCGAGCTGCGCCTGTTCCAGCCCGAATGGGAGGCCCTCGGTCCGCGCGGTCGAAAGCATTGGCTGTTGACGTATCAGGACTGGGTGCTCGACAACGCCGAGCACATCACCGACGTTCTGCAGTCGGAGACCGGCAAGCCGCGGTCGGAGGCCAGCATTGAAGCGCCTCTCACAGCCACCCTGCTCGATTACTGGGCGCGTCATGCGGAGCAATTCCTCGCCGACGAGCATCCCCGCTCTTTCAGTCCGTTCGCCGTGACCAAGAAACTCACTACCGTTTACCGGCCATATCCAGTCGTCGGCGTCATAACGCCCTGGAATTACCCGTTCGTGATGCCGGCGTTGGACTTGGTCGCCGCATTGGCTGCAGGCGCCGCTGTGCTACTGAAACCGTCCGAAGTGACGCCGCTGTCCGCGGTCGAGTTCGTCCGCGGTTGGACCGAGATCGGCGCGCCGCCGGTGCTCGCGCTGGCAACCGGATACGGCGACACCGGCGTGGCGGTCATCGACAACGCCGATTTCGTGCAATTCACCGGGTCCACGGCCACCGGCAGGAAGGTGGCGGTCGCCTGCGCGGAGCGGCTGATTCCCTGCAGTCTCGAGCTCGGCGGCAAAGACCCGGCCCTAGTGCTGGCCGACGCCGATCTCGACCGGGCCGCCAACGGGATCGCGTGGGGCGGCATGGGGAACTCGGGCCAGGTGTGCGTCTCGGTCGAGCGGGTCTACGTCGAGGCGCCGGTCTACGACGAGTTCTTGGCAAAGCTCACCGCGAACGTCCGCCAACTTCGGCAGGGCCAGGACGATCGCAAGTTCGCGTTCGACATTGGATCACTGGCGAACACGGCACAGCGCGACAAAGTGAAAGGGCATGTCGATGAGGCGATCGCGGCCGGTGCTCGCGCGATCACCGGTGGCAAGCCGACCGGAACGGGGGCGTTTTTCGAGCCGACGGTGCTCGTCGACGTCAACCACTCGATGACCTGCATGACCGAGGAGACGTTCGGGCCCACCATCCCGGTGGTGAAGGTCGCCGACGAGGCGGAGGCAATCCGGCTGGCCAACGACTCAAAGTATGGGTTGTCGGCGACGGTGTGGACCCGTGATAGGGAGCGCGGTGAACGCATCGCCCGGCGGCTCAATGTCGGTGCGGTGAACGTCAACGACGTTTTATCCAACATCTTCGCCTTCGATCTCCCGATGGGTGGCTGGAAGGAGTCTGGCGTCGGCACTCGGCTGGGCGGTGCCGCGGGCATACGGAAATACTGTCGCCCGCAAGCGATCACATCGCCGCGCATTCCGACACAAGCCAAGGAGATACTCTGGTATCCGGCGTCGCGACGACGCACCAAATTGGCGCTGAGCCTGGCGCGCGCGTCCGCGGCTCGCGGCGTCCGCCGGTTGGGCATCACGCCGAGATAGTTGTCTCCCGGAGACAACGGCCGTGACATGTTTGTCGATTGGTGACTGATCCAGGCGAGTGGCCGCGTCTTAGCATTCGTATGTGACTGGCTCGTACACCTACACATTCGAAGACATCCGGAACCGCCCGGTCGCGGTGATCGGAGCGGGAACGCTTGGCCGCCGCATCGCGCTGATGTTCGCCAGCCGTGGCGGAACCGTGCGGATCTTTGCCCCACGCGCTGAACAGCGCGCCGCCGCCACGCAGTACGTGACGCAGACCCTGCCGAAGCTGGTGGCTGACCGAGGCTTTGGCGAAGTCGGTGGCGCGACAGCCGCAGGTTCGCTCGAAGAGGCGTTGGACGATGCCTGGCTTGCCGTCGAATCCGTACCGGAAAAGCTCGAGATCAAGGTTGCAGCGTGGGACCAGATCGACCAAGCGGCGCCGCCGGACACCATCTTCGCGACCAACTCTTCGTCGTACCCGTCGCGCCTGATGGCCGAAAATGTGCAGGACAAAAGCCGTTTATGCAACATGCACTTTTACATGCCGCCGGAGGTCAACGCAGTCGACCTGATGTCCGACGGCGAGACTGACCGCGGCCTGCTTGACAGCTTGCTGACCGTCCTTCCCGAGTTCGGCGTTTATCCTTTCGAGGCGCGCAAGGAGTGCACCGGCTTCATCTTCAATCGCGTCTGGGCCGCCATCAAGCGTGAATCGCTGGCCGTGATAGCCGAAGGCGTGGCGCGCCCCGAGGACGTCGACGGCATGTTCAAGGTCAACTGGCGCGTGCCGGCGGGACCGTTCCAGATGATGGACCTGGTCGGCCTGGACGTCGCGCTCGACATCGAGAACCACTACTGCGAAGAGTTTCCGCACCTGCCGAAGAAATCGCGGGACTTGTTGCAGTCCTATGTCGATGCGGGCAAGCTCGGCGTCAAATCTGGCGAGGGCTTCTACACGTATCCGACGTCCTGAACGGCACAGTCAGTTGCTGAGAACCAAACGCCAGTTGCCGGCCGCCGCACGATCCGGAACGCACCAGAAGTTATTCCAGTTCCCCGGCGTTGACGCCTTGACGCCCGGGCCGGCGTCCTGACAAGCCTCTCGAGTCGGATAGCTGCCCTCGGTTTGAATCGTGTCGGCGTTGCTGATGCCCACGCCGGTCGTCGTCAGCCCTGCGAAAGCCAGCACACCAGCGGCGAAAAATGGGTAGATCGATCGCTTCATATCCATCCAATCCTCTCGTATACCAACCGGCATCAACGTTAGGCCTGGTCAGGGACCTACACGGGGCTTTTCGCCGCGACGCTATGCGCGCTGTAGCGACACCGCGGTGGCGACCGCCTCCAGTAGCCGGCTGAGTCGCTCGGCGTCGTTGATGGTGCGGTCTGCGGAGACGAGTCGGGTGAACACGCCCGCGATGAAGGTGGTGACGGCGGTAGTTTGCGCGGCGAGCAGCTCTGGGTCGTCGGTGGCCGGCTGCAGGTGGGCGATGGCGTCGTGGGCCATGGAGTTGATCCGCGCGACGAAAGCCTGTGAGGTCTCGGCGAGATCGGGATCGCGCGCCGCGCCCAGCAGCAGTTCATGCCGGGCCCTGTTCAGCATGAGCCCGGGCCCGTCGGCCTGCATCATGGTGAGCCTGGCTAGGTGCGCGAACGGCGAGAGCGGGTCGAGCGGTTCGTCGATCACCGATTGCAGGTTGGCGACGTCGATTTCGGCGACGCGCTTGCCGACGCCGCGCAACAGGGCCGTGCGGGTGCGGTAGTAGTACGACGTGGTGCCCTCGGGCAGCCCCGCGTAGCGGTCGACCTGTCCGTGGGTCAGGCCGCGGGACCCGTGCTCGGCCAGCACCTCGATCGCCGCGTCGCACAGTTTGCGCCGACGCTCGTCGCCGTCGCGTCTGCGTGGGGTGTGGGAAGGATGAGTGGCCATGAGTCAGCGCAGGACGGTGCCGCCGTCGATGTTGACGACCTGACCATTGATCCACTCGCCTTCCTCGGAGAGCAGGAAGGCGACCAGTGCCGCGATGTCGCTGGGATCGCCGACGCGAGTTCCGCGGATGCGCTTCAGCGCGCCAGCCTGCAGGTCGGGCCATTGCGGCACGGAGCGGATGGCCTCGGTCGCGGTGAACCCGGGCGCCACCGCGTTACAGCGGATGCCTTCCTTTCCCCACCGCGACGCGACGTGCCGGGTGAGCGCGCCGATGCCGGCCTTGGCGGTGGCATAGGCCGGTCGCGCGGGCTCGCCCTGGAACGCCGCGGCCGAGGACATGTTGACGATCGCCCCACCGCCGCGATCGAGCATTCTCGGGATGGCGTATTTCAAGGCGGCCACATACCCGCGCAGGTTCACCGTCATCACGCGGTCCCACACGGCGAAGTCGATATCGACCACGTCTGTATCGGCGCGGATCGTGCTCATATCGGCACCGACGTTGAACAACAGGTCGACTCCGTCGTAAGTTGTTGCGGCGGTGTCGATTAGCTCGGCCACCGAGTCGGGGTTGGCGAGGTCGAAGGCGACGTGGGTCGCCGTGCCGCCCGCGGCGGCGATGCGTTCGGCGGTCTGGCGGGCGGCGTCTTCGGCGATGTCGCCGATGACCACCCGGCAGCCTTCCCTTCCCAGCCGCGCGGCCGTAGCCGCGCCGATGCCGGTGGCGCCGCCGACCACCATCGCAACCTTGTCGGTCAAACCCTGCAGTCCCATGGATATTGACTTTACCTCTAGAACTGTAGAGGATCGCCAGTCATGGCTGGGATTCATCGCGAGCGTCCGGGAGCTGCCGACCTCGCGGCGGCGACCGACACTCCCGCGATCGCCCTGGGCAACCAGATCTGGATGTCACCTGGCGTCTCCAACTCCTACGCGGTGACCACCGACGACGGACAAGTCATCGTCAACGCCGGGCTGGTCTTCGAAGGACCGTTGCACCGCAAGGCTTTTGCCGACCTGGCGGGCCCGACTCGGGCCATCATCGTCACCCAGGGGCACGCCGATCACTGGGGCGGGGTGAATACGCTGCGCGACGAAGACTCGGACCCCCAGACCGAGATCGTGATGCACCGCAACTACCGCTACTGGCGCGATGACAACCAGCGTCTGATGGGTTATCGCGTGCCCAAGACGTCGTTTGCCTTCCAGAAGTTCTCCGACGCCGTGCTCGAGCATTTCAAGACCATCGATCCCGCCACGATCGACTTCTCCTTTCCCGAGCCGACCACGACGTTCGACCGCCACCATGCACTGACGGTCGGCGGGCGCACTTTCGAGCTGACCTGGACACCGGGTGGTGAGACCACCGACGCGCTGGTGGTTTGGCTACCCGAGGAACGAATCCTGTTCACCGGCAACCTGTTCGGGCCGCTGTTCGGTCATGTGCCTAACCTGATGACCATCCGCGGCGACCGCTACCGCGACCCGATTCTCTACATCGAGGCGCTGAACACAGTGCTGGCATACGGACCGGAGCGGCTGATCACGGGTCACTTCGCTCCGATCGAGGGCGCCGCCCTGATCGCTCAGGAAGTCACCGCGATGCGCGACGCGATGCAAGCCGTGCACGACCGCACCGTCGAGCTGATGAACGCCGGCACCGACGTCTATACCGCGATGCGTGAGGTCAGGGTGCCCGAGCATCTCGACGTCGGCGAAGGGTACGGCCAGACCTCGTGGAATGTGCGCGCCATCTGGGAGATGTATGCCGGTTGGTTCCAGCACCGCTCCACCACCGAGCTCTACGGTGTGGCGCCGGGGTCCGTCGCCGCTGACGTGGTGCGCGCCACCGGAGCCGACGCGCTCGTCGACGCGGCCCGCACCCACGTGGCGAGCGGGCGCCCGGTGGAGGCGCTGCACCTCAGCGACCTCGTCCTGGCCGTCGAGCCTACCCACGCGGCAGCGCGCGGGGTGGCCGCCGACGCCCACGAGACGCTGCTCGCCGACACCGACAACTTCTGGAAAAGAGCCTGGCTCAACAAAATTATTAACGAACTGAGGACGACCGAATGAACTCCCTCACCTTCGATTTCACCGGCGCCAACGTGCTCGTGACCGGCGGCACCAGCGGCATCGGCAACGCGATCGCCGCCGAATTCGCGAAGGCCGGGGCGTCGGTCACGGTGACCGGCACCCGCGCATCGGCCGCTGACTATCCCGAGACGGAACTGGGTGCGTTCTCCTACCGGCAGTGCCAGATCCAAGAGCCCGACTCCGTCGATGCGCT
The DNA here is from genome assembly GCF_052144515.1 of Mycobacterium sp. Lineage (GTDB taxonomy): Bacteria > Actinomycetota > Actinomycetes > Mycobacteriales > Mycobacteriaceae > Mycobacterium. Next base: position 50,176 of record NZ_JBKQQD010000553.1, read on the forward strand.
TGCGGACTCACTTGGTGAACTCGACATCCTGGTCAACAACGCGGGCGGGCCCTACCCCGCGGGTGACGAATACGACCCGGACGGCTACGTCGCGTCGGTGGCGCAGAACATGTTCGGCCCCATGCGGCTGACCATGCGCTGCTACGAGCGCCTCAAGGCGAGCCAGGCTCCTGGTGGCGCGAGCGTCGTCAGCGTTGTGTCGATGTCCGCGTTCCGTTCGGCCATCTTCGTCCCCGGGTACGCCTCGTCGAAGATGGGGTTGATCGCGTTGACGATGAACCTGTCCCGCCGGTGGGCCAACGACGGAATCCGCGTGAACGCCATCGCGCCGGGGCTCATCGACACCCGGATGACGCACCCGGCGATGGGCATCCCCGCGGTCATGGACGTAGAGATCGGCTTCCACACACCGCTGGGCAGACCCGGAACACCGCAGGATTGCGCGGGTGCGGCGCTATTCCTGTGTACCGATGCCGCGTCCTACATCACCGGCAGCACCATCGCCGTCGACGGCGGATACCTGACGGTCTGAGCCATGGGCGACTACAGCGAATACCACGACATCGCGGGGCCTGATGACATTTTCAAGCTGGCCGCCAAACGCACCGGTGTCACCGAGATCGACTCGGACTCTTGGCGAGACGGGTTGACGATCATCCTCGACGAAGTCAACAACTCGCCGGCCTTTACTCCTTTCGGCCGGGAACGTGTCCTCAACGACGCCACCGACGCCTTGGGGCGGCGCATGCAGGTCCACGACTACCTTCAGGCTCACCCCGAAGTGCTCGACGAGCCCGTCGAACGGCCACTGATCGTGCTCGGCATGCCTCGCACCGGTACGACGGTCATCAGCTACCTGCTCGACCAGGACCCGGCACGCCGATCGCTGCTGCACTGGCAGTGCGTGCACCCGATACCGCCGGCCACCACCGAGACGCTGCGCACCGATCCGCGGTGTCTGGCGCTGCTGGCGGAACAGCGCAACATCCTGGAGATTGTCAAGAAGGCGAAAATGCCGCTGCCGCATTGGGAAGACGCCGACGGGCCCACTGAGGACATGTTCATCCACAACCAGGACTTCAAGGGCCTGTCCTGGGATTCCTTCCTCCCGACGGACCGGTACGCGCGGTGGCTCTTCGACGAGACCGACATGAGCAGCACCTACGAGTACCAGAAGCGTTATCTGCAAGTGCTGCAATCGAAAGCACCGGGCACCTGGAGCCTGAAGATGCCGTCGCATTCGGTGCACATCGAAGCGCTGCTGAAGGTGTTCCCCGACGCGCGATTGATCTGGGCGCACCGCGATCCCTATAAGGCGACGGGGTCACTGTGCAACCTATGGCGGCTACCGCAGAGCCTGGTGATGAACACCGAGCTGGTGGATCAGACGGAGATGGGTCGCGCCGCGATGTGGCAGATGCGATATCACGTCGACCGGCCACTGCGCGCCCGGGATCGCATCGGCGACGAACGTTTCTTCCACATGTATTACCACGAGATGGTGCGCGACCCGATGGACGTCATGCGACGCATCTACGAGTGGGTGGACGAGCCGCTTACCGCCGAAACCGAAGCGCGCATGCGGAATTGGCTCGCCGGGCATCCGCAGGATCTGTTCGCGCTGAACACCTACAGCCTCGACCAATACGGCCTGACGGTGGAACAACTCGAACCGGTCTTCGCCGAATACCTGGATACCTTCGATATCGAATTGGAGATCACGCCGTGAAAGCGGCCATGGTCACCGGCCCCGGCAAGGCGGAAGTCGTCGATGCCGAAAGCCCGCAGACCGGTCCGGACGACGTGTTGGTCCGAATGCGCGCCTGCGGCATCTGCGGCTCAGATGCGTTCTACATCACCATCGGTGGCGTTCCGCCGCGCCAAGGGCGCACCCCGCTCGGCCACGAACCCGCGGGCGAAGTCGTCGAGGTCGGCGCGAACGTCTCCGGCGTCGCCATCGGCGATCACGTCGTCATCAATCCCATGGCCGCCCCCGGCGGCATCATCGGCAACGGCGGAGCCGCCGGGGCCCTCGCGAACTATCTGCTGATCGAAAATGCGGTCCGCGGAACCAGTCTCGAAGTCATCCCCGAGCACATCCCGTGGGAAGTCGCCGCCCTCAACGAACCGATGGCCGTCGCGCGCCACGGCGCAAACCAGTGCAAACCCAAACCGTCGGACAAGGTCGCCATATTCGGTGCGGGGCCGATCGGGCTGGGCGCGACGCTGGCCTTCAAATCCCTTGGCGTAAGCCATGTCGTAGTCGTCGATCTCATCGCCTCCCGCCTGGAAAAGGCGCTGCGGATCGGCGCCGATGCCGTCATCAACTCCGCTGACGAGGACGTCGTGCAACGCCTCGTCGAACTACATGGCGCGGGCGAATCGATCTACCCCGGCAAGGCCGGCACGGACATCTACCTCGACTGTGCGGGTGTGCCCGCCGTTGTCAACACCGCGCTGGCGGCTGCCAAGAAGGGAGCCACGCTGGGCATCGTCGGCGTGCACAAAGAGCCGGTTCCGGTCGAGTTCGTCAACGTGATGAGCAACGAGATCACCATCGTCGGCAGCATGGGATATCCCGACGAGATCTTCCAGGTGACTGCCGATCTCGTCGCGAACTGGGAGAAATACTCGGTGATCGTCAGCCACACCATCCCCTTCGGCAACGTCGGGGAGGCACTTGAACTGGCCAGCACACCCGGTGCCGCCGACAAGGTCGTGGTCACCTTCTAAGGTCGAGGTATGCCAGCGCGAGCTTGGCGGCGTTGGCGCCGCACATGCCGTGCGCGCCCGGCCCCGGCGGGGTGGCCGCCGAGCAGATGTACATGCCCGGCACCCCAATGGTGTATGGCGACAGCGTGATTCGCGGTCCGAACGTCAGCTGGCGAATGTCCTTGGCACCGGTCATGATGTCGCCGCCGACATAATTGGGGTTGTAGGTGTCCATCTGCGTCGTCGAGCGAACCGTCAACCCGATGATGCGATCCCGGAAGCCGGGAGCGAACCGTTCGATCTGGGCGGTGATCGCCTCGGTCGCGTCACCCGTGTAGCCGTTTGGAACGTGCGCGTAGCTCCACACCGGATGGATATCGCCAACCGAGCGTTGCGGATCGGCCAGATATTGCTGACCAACCAGTACGAATGGCCGCTCAGGCATGCGTCCGGCATGGATGTCCCGCTCGGTCGCGGCGAGTTCGGAGTAGGCCCCGGCCAGGTGCACGGTACCGGCGCGCCGGGCGTCCGGGTTCGTCCACGGCACACCGCCCTCGACGGCGAAGTCGACCTTGAACGCACCGGGTCCGCGCCGGAACTTGGTGAAGGCACGCGAAATTCGGCGCGGAAGACGCTCGCCCAGGATCCCGGCCACCGCACTGGGCGCCAGATCGAACATCGTGACGTCGGCCGGCGGCAGCTGCGACGCCTCCTCGACCCGGACACCCGTCTCGATCTTGCCGCCCAAGTCGCTCAACAGCGCCACCATCGCGTTGGTGATCGACTGCGATCCGCCCGCTGCCACCGCCCACCCGTGCCGGTGGCCGGCCGCGATGATGCCCATCCCGATGGCTGACGTCATCGGGTAGTGCAGCGGCCGGAAGGCATGGGCCGCAACGCCTCCGAACAAGGCACGCCCCTGGTCGGTGCGGAAAAACCGCGCGAACGCGGAGGCCGGAAGCACGGTGGGTGCGCCGAACCGGGCCAGCATCAGCGGATGGTGCGGGAACCGCAACAGGGGCCGCATGATGTCCTCGCTAAGGGCGTCGAAGTTGGCGGCCGGGTAGCCGAATGCGAGTTCCCACCGTGACCCGTCGCGACCGAGGCCGGCCGCGGTCTGCTCTACCGAGCGGTACAGCACGCCGGCGGTGCCGTCATCGAGGGGATGGACGCAGTCGATCTCCGGCCAGCGCCACGAGAGGCCGTAGCGGTCGAGTTTGAAGCTGCTGAGGAACTGCGACCCGACCGCCATGGGATGAATCGCCGAGCAGTGGTCGTGCAGCAGGCCGGGAACGATGGCTTCGCCGCTGCGGGTGCCACCGCCGACCTCGTCGGCGGCCTCGAGCACGGTGACTTGCACGCCTTCGGCGGCCAGGGCAAGGGCGGCGGCGAGCCCGTTGGGCCCGCCACCTACCACCACTGCGGTGCTAATGCCAGCGCTCCGTGACCGTGTTCCTGGTCGTCCCGGACGGCCGGTTTGGTGCCGCTGAGGGACCATTCCACGTTAGTCGGGATGGGGCCGTTGGGCAGCCAGGGCTGCTCGGACACCGCGTCGTCGACCTTCCAGGTGCCACTCTCGATCACCCCGAGTGCGGCGTCGATCAGCTGGTAGTGCTGGACGCCGCTACCGAAAGCCTCCGATTCGACCCAGGCGATGACGCACTCGCCCGGCTCGAATGCGGCTTCGCGCTGCACGGCACGGATCATGTCCGCATTGTGCAGGTGGCCGTCGCCGAAGTTGAAGCCGATCAGCGAATTGCAGACGAACTCGCCCTCGCGCACCGTGCGGCCGTCGATGTCGGGCAGGTGGGTCAGCAGCAGGGAGTACAGGCCGCGAGCCTGGCTGTGCATGCTTCGCCACGCCGTCGTCTTCTGCAGGGTGATCTCGGCCCACTGCCGCTCGTAGCCGGCCGCGACGAACTGGTCTAGCTGGTTGGACGCCGAGCGGGTGACCCGATTCAGCTTCTGCTCGCTACCGGGCGCGAAGGTCCACAGTGCCGAGGCCCAGTTGCCCGCGTACTGGCGCATCGAAGGCAGGAAGGACACCTTGTCCGGCCGCAGATTGCCCAGCACCGGGTAGAACAGCAGGGCGGCTGCGATGACGAAGGCCAGCCAGGGCGGAGTCATGTTCCACGGAGCGTATCCGTTCCAGTTCGGGAAGCCGAGGAACAGGAAGATGGTGGTGTAGGCGAAGACCACGTTCCATTCCAGCGGCACCGCGAGCGGGAAGGTCGAGATGATGAACAGGTGGAAGCCCACCATCAGCAGCGCCGCGACCAGCGTCACCCACTTATTGGTGGAGAAGAACAGGACCAGCGGAGCCAGGATCTCGACCGTGGTGCCGTTGACGTGTGCCATGAAGTCCGCCATCCGCGACGGCCGCATGTCGCGCCCGAAGTCGCGGTAGTGGGCCCGTCGCACCCATTTGGGCGCGAATATCGTATTGCTCACCATCGGCGGGATGACGTTGGAGAAGTGCTTACCGAACTTCGAGAAGCCGGCGCCGACCCACACCACCACGATCACCATTTTCAGCGCGATGATCATGTTGACAAACGGCAACACTGCGAAGATCACCAGCACCGGCAAGTACTGCTCTCCGCGGGCGGCCAGGAAGATGGTCTTGTCCCGCAAACCGATCAGCACCAGCAGCGCGATCGGCGCGATCAGCAGGGCAGGGTTCACCACGCCGGATGTGTTGTCCGGCAACGCCGTTGAGAGTGAGTCGCTGTGCACGCCCGGTGACAGCAGCGCGACGGCCAGGCTCGCCAGCAATGCCAGGTAGACCGCGATGTCGAACCAGGTGCGCCGGTCGCCGTTGGTGAACGGCATCCACTTCCATGGGCGCAGCCGGATGGTTCCCGGTCGGGCCCAGAACAGGATGCCGCCGGTCATCGGCTTGACCTTGCCGGCCAGCGGCCCCCAGGAGCCGGCCACACCGATGGCCTCCAGTAGCACGGTCCACAGGATGACCTTTTGGTAGACGATCGGTTGGTTCCACCATTCGGACACATGCCAGAAAGCGGGCAGCCCCGACGTCAACGTCGCGACCGTGATGCCGCCGATCGCGAAGAACACGACCAGCTTCACGATGTAAATGGTGTGGATCATCTTCGGGGAGCCGAAGCCGTTTTCGGCCCAATCGGTGGCGAGGATCCGCATCCGCTCCATCAGCGGCTTCGTTAGGAAGGTGTCCGGATCGACATCCGGAAGATAGGGCTTGGTGAATCCCATTCGAGTGGCTCCTTTGACAGTCGTTTGCCGTAAGTGGCGGCAAGATTAGGAATCGCGCGCGGTTTAACACAGTCGAGGAGCAACAAATCTGCGCGGCGGTCTTATCGACAGACGACAACCGCGTCTAACGTCGTGGATGTGAAGAAACAACCTCTTGACAGCGATGTCGGGGTGAAGAGTTACATCGCCGAGATCGCCGGCCGATTGCACGATCGGTTGGTCGACGTGTCATCGGCGGTCCGTCGTTCCCTCGAGGATCAGATCCCCGAGCTGCGTGGCGACGCGGCGCTCGTGGAGTTGCTCGGGACCAGCGTCGAGGGCAATGTGGACACCATCTTGCATTCGCTGCGATATGACATCGCAGTCGAGCGTGTCGAGGCGCCCACCGCTGCGCTCGAGTACGCCCGCCGATTGGCCCAGCGGGGGGTGCCGGTCAACGCGTTGGTGCGCGCCTATCGGCTCGGTCAGCGTCGGGTGAATGAGCTGGTTTTCGCCGAATTGCGGGCGATCGACATCCCGGAATCGATGAGGGTCGCAGTAATCGAGGTGATCACCGACACGATGTTCTCCTACATCGACTGGATGTCGCAGCAAGTCGTCGGTGTCTATGAAGACGAACGCGAACGATGGCTGGAGAACCAGAACAGCCTTCGCAGTCTGCGGGTGCGCGAGATTCTGCACGCAAACAAGACCACCGACGTCGATGCGGCCACCACCTCGATCCGCTATCCGCTGCGGTGGCACCACCTGGGGCTGGTCCTGTGGTACCCGAACCCGGGCGCCGAAGGCGACGAGCTTGCCCGGCTGCAACGGTTTCTCCGCGA